>JAADEV010000090.1 GCA_013153295.1 Aquificota bacterium
GATTTATTCTTTAAACTAAATAAAAACAAGATAGCCTCCATACTAAACATAACCCCAGAAACATTTTCCAGAACACTAAAGGAGATGAAAAAAGAGGGTTTAATCATTGAAAGGACAGTTATAAAAATAAACCGTGAAAAGATAAATGAGATTTTATCTGAGTAGGGTTTCTGTATAAATTCTTATACCCTTCCACAGTTGCCCTAACTTTGCTATTTGTGTATCTTATACAATCAAAAACAGAGTGGAAGATGGGTAAAACTGCTGTTGTTCTGTTAAATATGGGTGGTCCCGATAGTCTACAAGCTGTAGAACCTTTCCTTTACAACCTGTTTTCAGACCACAATATTATCAGAATACCGAAGGTTATACAAAAACCGGTAGCAAAAGTAATATCAAAGGTAAGGGGTAAAAAGGTAAGGGAATACTACAAAGCTATAGGTGGCAAATCACCACAACGGGAACAGACAGAGAAACAGGCAGAGGCGTTAAAAAGGGCTTTAGGGGACGGTTTTGATGTTTTTGTAGCAATGAGATACTGGCACCCTTTAACAGAGGAAGCAGTGGAAAGGATAAAAAAGGGCAACTATCAAAAGGTTATCCTACTACCACTTTATCCCCATTACAGTAAAACCACCACAGGTTCTTCCTTTCAGGAGTTTGAAAAACATTATAAGGGAATAAAAACACCTTTGGTAAAAATCCATTCCTACCACAACCACCCTACCTTTATAAAAAGCTGGGTTGAAAATATAAAACAGAACCTACCAAACTACCAAGATTACTATTTTCTGTTTTCTGCCCATTCATTACCAAAGAAGGTTATACTTGAGGGAGACCCTTACCAAAAACAAATAGAAGAAAATGTAAAACTGATAATGGAAAACTTTAACAACCCTTATACCTTATCCTACCAATCAAAGGTAAGCCCTGTAGAGTGGATAAAACCCTTTACAGATGAAACTATAAAAAGATTAGCCTCTGAAGGGGTAAAAAAGTTAGCTGTTATACCTATATCCTTTGTGTCTGAACATATAGAGACCTTGTATGAACTGGATATACAGTATAAGGAACTTGCCAACTCTTTGGGGATACAGGATTACAGG
This sequence comes from Aquificota bacterium, assembly GCA_013153295.1. Lineage (GTDB taxonomy): Bacteria > Aquificota > Aquificia > Aquificales > Hydrogenothermaceae > Persephonella_A. Next base: position 1,107 of record JAADEV010000090.1, read on the forward strand.
CGTATACCTACATTTGTAGACTTTCCACCTTTTATACAGGCACTTAAGGAGATAACCGTTGAACATATGTAAACCTAAGGTAGTTGTAAGTAGCTGTTTACTCGGCGAAAAGGTAAGGTATGACGGTGGCAGTGTATCAGACAGTAATGTGGAGGATATACTTAAGTTTGCCCAACCTATTGGTGTTTGCCCTGAGGTTGGTATAGGGCTACCTGTCCCAAGGGAGAAGGTTTTCCTACAAAGGGATAAAAATGACCTAAAGCTGATACAGGAAAAAAGTGGTAAAGATTTTACAAAGGAAATGGGGGATTTTTCCCAAAGGTTTTTATCTAACCTTAAGGGGGTGGACGGCTTTATACTAAAAGGTAAATCCCCCTCCTGCGGTATAACAGGGGCTAAAACTTACAAAAACAAAGATAGAACAGGTTATATTGGAAGGAGAACAGGGCTGTTTGCCAGAGAGGTAAAAAAGAAATTTCCCTGTTTACCTGCGGCAGATGAGATACTCCTTAAGGATAAAGAATTTAGAGATTTATTTCTTATAAGACTGTTTCTGTCCTGTTTACACAGGGAAAAAGGTGGGGAGTATATACTAAAAAACTTTAGGGGTCTACTAAAACTTTTTAACAAAACTGGATTAAAAAGGTTTGAAAAAGACCTAAGCTGGGAAAACCTACACAGGATACTGTGTAGAAAACCTAAAGATATAAAGGAAGCGGTTCACTTAGGAAGGAATATACTTTTGAGGAACATTGTGGCATAACTGCCCTTTTGTAAAAAGAAATTAACCCTATCCCCTTTGATACTCAGCCCCTCTGCAACAGAAAAGGTTTTCCTGTAATCCCCTTTAATACCAAGGTTTTTTAACCTTTCCAAAAGCCACTCTAAACTGAAACCTTCCTTTTTTAAAACCTTTAGGTAAACAGTTTCCTCTATTTTGTCTAACTTAACCTTGTAGCCTAAGATTGGAATATACCTTTTAAAGCTGTTTTCAAGGGTGGTGTAGTCTGTGTAAGGGAAGAAATACTTTAAGCCGTTGTCCACAATTAGATAACCGTCAAACTTCTCCTTTAAAAGTTCCATTACAGCCCTGTTCCAAAGGTGGCTAAGGTAGGCATCTATATAAAAATTCTGAAACCAGTTTAATCTTTTCCATTTTGTATCATCAGGTAGTTTCTTTAGTAAGGCTTTTCCCCTTTCCCTGTTTCTGCTGATACGCTGTAGGTCGTAGTAGTTAATAAACCAGTTTTTATCCTGTTGGATAGCCACATTTTCCTTTAGCTTTATACTAAAACGGTTCCCTTTAAGCTGACCTATCCTTATCTGCCTTCTTACCCTCCCTAAATAGACCAGTCCGAAAAAGCGACCCTCTGACACCTTTTTAAAAACAGTTTCCCCTAAAAAATCCTTTGAGGATACATACTGGAAGGTCAAGGCGTTTTTATCCTTAAGCCCTGCATACCTTAGGTTGTAGTGGGAGGTTATATCCTTGGTGTTTAAACCCCTTTTTATTAGACGGTATAGGAAAAACTCCCCATCTTCAGCTAAAAGGTGTTGCCCTACCTCGCTCACTATAAAATCCTCAGGTTTTTCCTTTATATTCCAATTAAAAACGACCTTTTCCATTACAGCTGTCTCAGGTATATCGGCTCTAACCTAAACAGGTCTTCCTCTGTTTTTTCTTCTAATGTAGTAAAGTATCCATCTACAGCTAAATCGTCAGATATATGGGCTATATTATCCCCTTCTAAAGGGATATTTTTAACAACAACAAGACCTTTAAAGGCTGTAGCTGTTTGGATAAAGCTGTCTTTCTTTACCAGTTTTATATCCCCCTGTTGTTTAACTTTACCACCTGTAGAAAAGGTTGCTGTGTAAACCTCTCCCTGTCCGGCGTAAACCCCTGTAAGGATTTCCCCACAGAAAAACCTGTGTCTGTAAGCCATCGCCTTAAGGCTGGTGTAGGTGTATACAGGGATAGATAGGGTATAGGCTATCGTTTTAGCTGTTGTTATACCTACCCTAAGCCCTGAATAACCACCGGGACCTTTGTTAACAACGATACCCTCCAAATCCTGTGGAGAGTATCCATACTCCTTAAACACACCATCTATTTTACTTACTAAAAGCTCTGAAAAGGGCTTAAGCCTTTTATAGGATAGGTGGGCTATAATATCCTTCCCATCTGCTAAAACTATCCCAAGCACATCTGAAAATGTGTCTATTGATATATACATCACCAGACCTATCTTAAGTGATAAGAAATTATACCGAAAAATAGGGAAAATCGGAGAATATATAGAAGTAGGGCTTTTACAGGGTTTTGTCCTGTAGTCTGTTTACCATAAGTGTTCCACAACCGCCTATTTTTCTGGTTCTGTATCTGTTTGACAGTGTTGTTTTTATTCCCCTTTCCTTTAGGAACAGGAAAGCCCTTTCATACTCTTCATCTGTTGTTTCATCAAAGGGAACACCGTCTATACTGTTATATTTCAGCAGGGATACAGAAAGTCCCAAATCCTTAGATATATCTGCCAGCTTTTCCAAATCTTCCTCTGTGTCGTTAAAACCTTTTATAAGCAGGTAAGCAATTGAGTAAAGTTTTTTCTTCCTGTTTGATAAGTTTGAGATATGCTCCTTTAAAACTGATAACAGGCTATCTATACTTTCCCCGTAGGGGATTATCCTTTTCCTTTTTTTGTCCTCTACTCCGTGGAGTGATAAACTTACGCCGTTATGTGGCAGTTGAAGTAGCTTTTTAAAGTTCTTTAAAGGGAAACCTGTGGTGTAAAATGAGACCTTTAAGCCCTTTTCTTTAAAATACCAGAAGGCTTTTTCAACATTATTCCAGTTTAAAAGTGGCTCACCTATACCGGCTACAGCGATGTTGTTTATACCCATTCCGTCGGAAACAGCAAGCTCATACTGTCCTACTATCTCTTCAAAGGAAAGGTTCCTTATTAAACCTTTCTTACCTGAGGCACAGAAGAGACAGCCTATTGGACAGCCAAGCTGTGTTGATATACAGAGGGTATCCCCCCGATAGTAAACACTTTCTAC
>JAADEV010000078.1 GCA_013153295.1 Aquificota bacterium
TTGTTGGTAATAGAACAGTTAAAGGCGTGCAGATAGATATGGATTTTATAACTGTTGAGTTTTTTGAGAGTTTTGGTTTAATGTTTGAAAACATTTTCGTCCGTGAAATCTCAAATAAAAGAATGCCTTTAAAAAATTCACCTTCAAATAAAGCTGGTAAAACCTCCAATACGATGTTAAATGAGTATATAGTAATTATGGGTAAATAGGCTATAGGAAAAGTCTCAAGTATATTTTTCAACCAAAAATAGTGTTTAAATCTTCTATAATTGAGCTTAGTTTTTTTATTGGAGGTTGGATTTCTATATCCTTTGCAATATAAGAATAATCAAAAAACTGAAGCATTCCCCTTTGTTGTGGTTTTGTTATCTCTTCATAAAAATTTGCAGTTATAAAACCTGTTAAAACCTCCTTTTCATCTGGGTATTCCAGTTTATACTTTTCTATTAATGTTGGACAATGTTTAGCTATATCCACAAGTAGTTTCCATCTGTAAGTTTGACCAGCCCTTTCCCTTAATGAAGTTTTACAGCTGTATATTACTATGGGCTTATTTTCGTCTTCTGAAAGGGCTACTAAATCCATATCCGGTTTTTGGGTTTCGTTTGCAATCTTAATTGTTGCATATTTATCAACGATTTTATGTTTTTTCGTTTTTAACACAATTAAATCTGTAGGTAAATTCCCTTTCTCTATGTTTAATATTAAGAGATACAAAACTAAGAATTGGAAATTTTCACCAGCTATTTTTCTTCTTGCTTGGTCTTTATTGTATTTTGGGTTTTGTTTTTTTCTTTCGTTTAATAGCTCTTCCACAAAAGGTTTACTCTTTTCCATTACATCAAAAAGAAAGTCAAAAGCCTTAATTTCTCCATATTTTTCTATATAATCGTTTAATATTTCTAAAGATTTTTTAAGATTTTCGTTATTTTCTAATTTTAATTTTTCCTTTTGTAGCTCTTTTCTCAACTTAAAACTTCCTCTACACTTTCTTTGATTATCCGTAGGTAGCTTTTGAACCTTTCTGGGGAGATTTCTCCCCTTTTTACAGCCTCTTTGACACCACAGTCAGGTTCTTTTGTGTGTGTGCAGTCTGGAAACTTACACTGGTATTTTAAAAACTCCCTGAAGTAAAGCCTAACATCTTTTTTATCCACAAATAGAGATGCGTCTACACTTGAGAAACCGGGGGTATCCCCTACAAAAGCCCCATCTCCAAATGGGAAAAGTCTGACACCGGTTGTTGTGTGTCTACCCCTTTCTGTTTTCTCGCTTACCTGCCTTGTTTCCAGTGGTATACCTGTAAGTTTTGATAGTATAGATGACTTTCCTACACCTGAAGCCCCTGCAAACACAGAAATAGAACCTTTTAAAAAGTCCTTAAGTTTTTCTATCCCTTCCCCTGTTTCTGCACTTACTTTTATTACAGGGTATCCTGCCTCTGTGTATATTTTTTCCCATTTTGCTAACTCTTTTAGACCTTCTCCGTCAAGGAGGTCAATCTTATTAAAAACAATAACCGGGTCTGTTTTCAGATACTCGTAAACAACCAGTAGGTTGTCCAGTAGGAAGTTATCAAACTGTGGCATTTTTATAGTGGCAACAACTATGGTGTTGTCCACATTTGCCACAGGCGGTCTTTTTAGGAAGTTTTTCCTTTCCTCTAACTTTTCTATTGTAAAGTGTTTGTCGTCTACTATCTCCCCTTGGACAAAATCCCCTGCGTATATTCTGTCTTTTTTTAGTATTTTTTTCCTTGGTATACCCCTGTATACTTTCCCCTCATCAAATAGGTATACACCTATCATCTGGGCTTCCCTGTCAACAACCAGTCCCCTTTTCACAACTCCACCTCGTTAAATGTTCTTATCTGAGGGTAGGGAAAATCTGGTATAAACTCTGTTTCCCCTTCCCTTGCAACCCTGTAAACCTCCATTCCAGCCTTAGCTGATGCGGTTATCTCATCTTCGTTATCTGAAAAGAAAACAAATTTTTCCGGTTTTTCACCTATTTGCTGGGCTATTTTCAGGTAAGAGGAGGTTTCTTTTTTGTTTCCTATCTTTGTGTCAAAAAACCCTTTAAACCAATGTAGGATATTCCCCTTTTCTGTATGGGAAAAGAACAGTTTTTGGGCTTCAACTGAACCGGAAGAGTATATATACATAGGGTAGCCCTTTTCCTTCCACTGTTTCATTTTGTTGTAGGCATCTGGGTATAGTGGGGCTTTAAGCTGTCCGGTTTCAAAACCTTCCTTCCAGATAAGCCCCTGTAAATCTTTAAGTGGTGTTATTTTCCTGTCCTCATCTATCCATCTTTTTAAGGTTTCTGCCACCTCTTCCAAGGTCTCCACATTTGCAATTTCCTTAACCTGATTAATAATCTGTGCCACTTGTGGGTCATCTTTGTTTTCTTTTAAAAAGCTGTCTATCCTTTCCTTTGAGTACGGGAATAAAACCTCTTTTACAAAGGATATAGGGGCTATCGTCCCTTCTATATCAAGTAGTATAACCTTTTCCATCTTCCTCTCCTAAAGCTGTTGTATACACCCTTTAAGGGTGTTTAGATACCATTCTAACTCATCTAAGGATATTGCAAGTGGTGGCATTACAACCATTACATCACCTAAGGGTCTTACCCAAATTCCCCTTTCTAACATCATCTTTGCTACCTTAAAACCTGTTCTTTCTCCGTAAGGGAATGGCTCACCTGTTTTTTTGTCCTTTACCAGCTCTATCCCTGCCATAAAGCCGTATTGTCTAACATCTCCCACATACTCTAAATCCCAGAACTCTTTTAGCTTTTCTGTAAGGAGTTTTATTTTAGGTTGTAGATTTTCAAGGGTTTTTTCCTCTTCAAAAACATCTAAGTTTGCCAATGCTACACTACAGGCAAGGGGATTTCCTGTGTATGTATGTCCGTGGTAGAAATGTTTAGCCTCCCCAAATTCCCCTAAAAACTCGTTGTATATTTTGTCGCTTACCAGTGTGGCGGCAAGTGGCAGGTATCCCCCTGTTATTCCCTTTCCTAAAGCCATAATATCAGGTTCTACCCCTTCCTTCTCACAGGCAAACATATAACCACTTCTACCAAATCCTGTCGCCACTTCATCAACTATCATAAGCACATTATACTCATCACATATTCTTCTAATTTCTTTTAGATAACCTTCTGGGAACGGTAGTATACCTGCCGCCCCTTGCACACCTGCTTCTAATACTATCCCTGCCACATCTTGGTGGTGTTTGAATACAAACTCTTCCACTTCTTCTATAAGTAGTTTTGTTGCTTCGTAGTCTAAAGCCTTTTCCCTTCCTACTTTTTTAACAGCTTCCAGATAAGGTGAAGGTAGTTTATAAACATCAAAAAGTAGTGGTCTATACTTTTCGTGGAATATGTTTATACCCCCTACACTTACGCTACCTATTGTGTCCCCGTGGTAAGCCTCTGATAAGGTTATAAATTTGTTCCTCTGTTTTTCCCCTTTGTTATGCCAGTAGTGGTAGGCTATTTTTATGGCTATCTCCATAGCCTCAGCTCCGTCCTCGCTGTAGAAAACCTTTGTAAGTCTTTTGGGGGTTATATCCACAAGTCTTTTTGCAAACAGTATAGCTGGGACATTAGACGCCCCAAGGGTTGTAAAGTGGGCTATCTTTTCAACTTGCTCTTTCAGGGCTTGGTTTAGTTTAGGGTGGTTGTGTCCGTGGACATTACACCAGAGGGAAGCAACACCATCTAAAAACTTCCTACCGTATATATCGTAAACATAAACACCTTCCCCCCTTTCCACTATAATATTGTCCTCTTCTTGGTAAACTTTCATCTGTGTAAAAGGGTGCCAGAAGTATGTTTTATCCCACTCTTCAAGTAGCTTTTTATCAATATCCATTGTTTTTACTCCTGTCCTGAATAAACTTTTTCCCTAATTATAGAACAAATATTACTGTGAACTACACACCGACTAAATTGCTCTGCCTTTCGGCAGGCTCAAATCTTAGATTTGTCGGTGGCTTCTCAGGGAGGCTGTTCGCCTTCGGCTCACCACTTTGCCGTTGGCAAATGTTGCTACTTTGATGTAGCCTTATCCCTGACAGGTGTTG
>JAADEV010000135.1 GCA_013153295.1 Aquificota bacterium
CTTGAGTATAAACAGCCTTTCCTTCTTTCTTCCCATTTTTGTTTTAGCTGGTTTCTTTGCTCTCCACCTATGTGTTTCTTCTTTAGTTTTTCAAATAAACTTCTACCTCCAAATATTATTTTCTTTGGGTTTTGTCCTCTTTCTTTACAACTTTTTATCAAACTTTGTGCTTTAAATATTGCATCATCACAGTATCTACTGTTTAGGTTAAACACTTTTTGTAAGTGTTTTTTCAACTCTTTTCTGTTGTGTCCTTCAAGTAGTCTGTTGTATGAATATCTATAACAGGACGAAAACTTTCTCATTAAGTCTAATAGTTCTTGTCTATCTTTTTCGTTTTCAAAGGTTAGTTTACACTGCAAAGTTATCACTTTTTCTTTATGCCTCTTGCTCCATAATAGAACATTATTTTACAGTTTTTATACTTTATAACAACTGTTGCTACCCTCCCAAAAATCTTAGTATGTCGTTAAATATTGCAAAGAACATAAGTAAGCCGATTATACCCATTCCTATGTAAGTTAACATCTCCTTTGCCCTTTCTGGAAGTGGTCTTCTTAATATCATCTCTATAAGAAGTATCAGTATAAGTCCCCCATCAAGGACTGGGATTGGTAGCAGGTTCAGGTATCCAAGCTGTAGTGATATAAAGCCTGCAAAGAAAAGGAAATTCCCCAACCCACTTTCCAACGCTCCACCTGAGTATTTGGCTATGGAGAAGGGTCCCCCTAAGTTGTTTTTAACCTCCTGTAGGGACATCTGCCCTGTGAATATATCTTTAAAGAAGTTATAAAGCATTTTTGAAAGCTCTATATTCTTTTGTATGCTCTTTTTTAAAGCCTCTATAACTGGGTATTTCTTTACCACAACCTCCTGTTTCGGGGATATTCCAAGGACAAACCTTTTTATTTTTGGGTTGTATTGTGGCACAACCTTAACTGTAAATGTTTTATCCCCCCTTTTTATAAGAAGTGTAAGTGGTTTTGGCTCTTTTATTTTAGAAAGTATATCAACCAGCTCAAACCAGCTTCTAACAGGTCTTGAGTTTACAGCTAATATTAAATCCCCTTCCTTTAATCCTGCTTTTTCTGCCGGGGAGTTTGGCATAATCCTGCCTATCTGGGGTTTCAGTAATGGGTATATACCAAATGGTATTTTATTTATTTTTTCTGGTATTTTTCCCTTTAGCTGTATCCTTTTACCTCCCCTTTCTACCTCAAACACAACCTCCATTCCAGCCTTCATATTTAGGACTACTGTAAACTCTTTCCAGTTTTTAATCGGCTTTCCGTCTACAGCTACAATCTTGTCAAAGGGTTTTAATCCTATCTTCTCCGCAGGTGAGTTAGGTTCAACATAACCTACCACTACAGGTTGGTTTGTGTAAGCCGGTTCCTTTATACCTACCACATAAGCTAATGCAACAAGGACAACTGCCAGTATTAGGTTAAACAGGGGTCCTGCAAAGGCGATTAGTATCTTTTGCCATCGTGGTTTTGATGCAAATGAACGGGGGTCTTGGTAGGCTGATTTATCACTTTCCCCTTGCAACGGTTCTGTCATACTATCTTCACCATACATTTTCACATATCCGCCAAGGGGGAACAGGGCTATCTGGTAAACAGTTTCTTTGCCCCTCCAACGGATAATCGGCGGTCCAAAACCGATTGAAAAAACCTCTACCTTTACACCGAACAAACGGGCAAATAGGAAGTGTCCGAACTCGTGAACTGTTATAAGAACCCCAATAAGTATTAAAAACGCTATAAGGCTAACCAATCTTTTCCTCCTTTTAATACTAATTAGAAAGTTTTAAAAAACTGATACAACTTTGTTAAAAACTGCCTTTGTTCCTTTTATTATCTCCATTATATCCTCAAATGTTTTCGGCGGTGGGAAATCAACAGCCTCTACAACACCTTTTACCACCTTGTATATATCGTTAAAGCCTATCCTTCCTTTCAGGAACATCTCAACTGCCATCTCATCTGCCACTGTAAGCACTGTAGGGTAAGCCCCGCCCATCTCCCCACACTGTTTAGCCAGCTTTAAAAGTGGAAATCTTTCCTCATCAGGTTGGTAAAACTCCAGTTTTCCATACTCCCACAGGTTGGCTGTTTTTTGGTATATCTCCCACCTGTCTGGGTATGACAGGGCATAACCTATCGGTATCCTCATATCTGTAGGTGATATATGGGCTATCATTGAACCGTCTACAAACTCTACTACACCGTGGACATAACTTTGTGGGTGTATTACAGCCTCTATCCTGTCGTATGGTATGCCAAATAGGTAATGGGCTTCTATTATCTCAAGTCCCTTGTTCATCATTGTGGCACTGTCTATACTTACTTTCTTTCCCATCTTCCATTTAGGGTGGTTCAATGCCTCTTCCACAGATACACCATCTAAATTTTCCCTGTTCCAGAAGGGACCCCCTGAGGCTGTAAGGATTATCCTTTTAACCTCTTTTTTATCCCCTGCTTTCAGCCCTTGGAATATGGCAGAGTGTTCACTGTCTATAGGTATAATCCCGTTATACCTGTCCCCTACAACCTCACCGAGGCAGATTACCGCCTCTTTGTTTGCTGTAGCCAGCCTTTTACCAGCCTTTAACAGTAGGTATGTCGGTTTTATACCGTTTATACCTGCAATACCGTTAACAAACAGGTCTATACACAGGTCTGCCATCTCCTTTAAACCATCTTCCCCGTAAAGGAGATTAACCCCTTTTATATCCTCTTTTTTTGGAAGGTATACATACTCAGGTTTGTATTTTTGTATCTGGGCTAACAGCTTATCTGATAGTTTTGATGCAGATAGTAGCTTAACCTGTAGTTTGTCTGGAAATCTGTCTACAATATCAAGGGTTTGTGTCCCGATAGAACCTGTGGAACCGAGGACTGCGATACTTTTCATTCCCTTAACGCCTCAAATATATACCCCAGTATTTCGTTTTCTTCCCTGTAGCCTACAAACTCAACCTTGTCGTTTATAACCGCTTTAGGAACTGTAGCAACCCCATACTCCATAGCCATATCCATAAAGGCGTAGCTATCTACTGCACATACCTGTATATTTTCATTCCCAAGGGCAAAATCAAACAGCTTAAGTATTGTAGGTGGACACCAGCCACAGCTTTTTGTGATAAAAACCTTTATTTTTACAGGTTTATCCACCTCTGACAGAAACTCTAAAGTCCTCTCAGATAGGTTTATACTGTTTGTGGAAACCTTCAGTATACTGTCTATAAAGGCTGGAAATTCTCCACCATCAGGCTTTCCTAAAAACTTTATCCTGTCAAAACCGTCCTCCCTTCCTATCTGGATACAAGGGTATCCGATACACCCTGTAGGTTGTAAAACCTCAAGTTTTATCTTTTCAGATAGGGAAGCTATATCCTTCAAAAGTTTCTCTGTTTCCTCTGACAGCTTTGAGTTATCTTTAAACAGTTTCAGTAATACAGTTTTATCTAACTTTTTAAACTTTTCCTTTAGCTTTTGGGCAATATCCTCAGGAAACATTCCTTTACCCCGAAAATGGTTTAAACAAAACAATTATAATATAAGTAATCCTATTGTATCTTTAGCGGGGTAAAAAAATGTGTGGAATTATAGGATACATAGGGGACAGAAGTGTTGTCCCTGTTTTACTTTACGGTTTGCAGAGGCTTGAGTATAGGGGATACGACAGTGCAGGTATCTCAGTTTTAGACAAGGATAGTGGCAGGATTGTTGTTGAAAAAAAGGTAGGTAAAATAAAGGATTTACAGGAACATCTCTGGGATAAAAAGATAAAAGGTTGTGTTGGACTTGGACACTCAAGGTGGGCTACCCACGGTGAACCTACAGAGGTGAACGCCCACCCCCATACAAGTCATAGTGGTGAGTTTGCTGTAGTCCACAACGGAATAATAGAAAATTTCGCAAAGCTAAAGGAGGAACTACAGGCTAAAGGCTACCAATTTAAGTCTGACACAGACACAGAGGTTATAGCCCATCTTTTTGAAGATTTGTATAACGGGGATATACTTTCCACAGCGTTGGAAGTGGCAAAGAGGCTTGAGGGGGCTTACGCCGTTGGGGTTATATCACTAAAAGAACCTGACAAAATAATAGCCATTAAAAAAGGTAGCCCTATAGTTATAGGACTTGGTAAAGGGGAGAATTTTTTAGCTTCAGATATACCTGCTGTCCTTGAGTATACAAGGGATTTTATAATCTTAGATGACGGGGAAGTGGCTGTAATAACAAAGGACAGCGTTGATGTATACAACCTAAACGGTGAAAAGGTAGAAAAGAAGGTTTTAAAAGTGGACTGGGATACCGCCTCTGCGGAAAAAGGCGGGTATAAACATTTTATGCAAAAGGAGATACACGAACAGCCAAAAACAATAGCAGATACAATTGCCGGTTTCCTTTCATCTATAGACGAAGGTCTTTTTGAGACGCTAAAGGACACAAGTAGACTTTATATAATAGCCTGTGGCACATCTTACCACGCAGGGCTTGTAGGTAAGTTCTGGATAGAGAAGTTTGCAAGGATACCTGTTGAGGTTGATTACGCTTCCGAGTATAGATACAGGGATAGGGTTATAGACGACAAAACAGTTGTCTTAGGTATAAGCCAGTCAGGGGAAACAGCAGACACAAGGTTTGCCCTACTTGATGCGAAAAAGGAAGGGGCAAAAACGGTAGCACTGGTTAATGTGGTAGGCAGTTCCCTTGCAAGGGAAAGTGATTATGTCCTTTATACCTACTGTGGACCTGAGATAGGGGTAGCCGCCACAAAAACATTTACAGCCCAGCTTACAGCACTACTTTTACTGTCCCTTGAGGCTGGTCTTAGGAAAGGGAGTATAAGCCCACAGTTTTACCAAGAGGCACATAAAAGACTGTCAGATATACCTGCAAAGGTGGAAAAAATACTTGAAAGTGAAGATTTTATAAAGGATTTAGCTTACAAGTATATGAATGCCTCAGACTTTCTATTTTTAGGTAGAAATCTAAACTACCCTATAGCTTTAGAAGGGGCTTTAAAGCTAAAGGAAATATCTTATATACACGCAGAGGGCTACCCTGCCGGTGAGATGAAACACGGACCAATAGCCCTGATAGATGAAAAACTACCTGTTGTGTGTATAGCCCCAAGGGATAGGTTTTACGAGAAGATGGTTTCAAACATTCAGGAGGTAAAGGCAAGGAAAGGGAGGATTATAACAGTGGCAACAGACGGGGATAGTGATATAAAAAGTCTGTCTGAAGATACAGTATATATACCTGAAACAGAGGATTACTTATATCCTATACTAACAGCAATACCGATGCAGATACTCTCCTACCATATAGCGTCTCTACTTGGTAAAGATGTAGACCAACCAAGAAACCTCGCAAAAACAGTTACAGTTGAGTAATAGGGTTATAATTATTTTGTTTTAAACAAAACCAAAAAGGAGTATAAGATGAAGAAAAAAGCGACTGTTCCAACGGTTGTAGCACTTATTATAGCTGTAGCCGTTTTCTTTTTAGAAAAGAAATTCCCTGAGCTTGGGAAGATACTAAAGCAGGGACAGGAAACTGTAGAGAAAAAGCAGCAAGGACAAGGTCAAGGTGATGTAATCCCCCCTGGGGAATACAAAGCAAAAGTTGTTAAAGTGGCTGATGGGGATACACTTACAGTTCAGCTACCAGATGGAAGAAAAGCAAAACTAAGGCTTTTATGGATAGATACCCCTGAAAAGAACGAAGGGTATAAACTACTTAGAGATGTTGACAAATGTAAAACATCTAAGAAAAAGATGAAAGAGATGGGACAGAAGGCAACAGCCTACGCAAAGAGAAACTTCCACGCAAAGGACGAGGTTAAGGTAAAAATAGAAGGGCAGGGACAGTTTAAAAGGTATCTGGCTTTAATATGGAACAAAGAAGGAGAGTTATACAACGAAGAGATAATAAAAGACGGATACGCCTGTATATACAGAAAGGCAAAATACCCTAAATATCTGGAAGACCTACTTGAAGAGGCAAAGAAAAAAAGAAGGGGTCTATGGAAGGATTACTACAAAATAATGGAATGCCTTTGCTACGACTAAACTAAGGAGGAAGTTATGGAGTTTTCAGAAAGGATACTTAGGGTTCAACCTTCCCAAACACTGGTTATAACAGCAAAAGCCTCTGAAATGAGGCGTAAGGGTATAGATATTATAAGTTTTGGGGCAGGGGAACCGGACTTTGATACACCTGACTTTGTTAAAGAAGCGGCTATAAAAGCCCTAAAAGAGGGAAAGACCAGATACACACCTGCGGCAGGTATACCAGAGCTAAGGGAAGGTGTGGCAAAAAGATTAAAAGAGAAAAACAACATAGAATACAGCCCATCAGAAGTGGTAATAACACCGGGGGCAAAGATGGGGCTATACGAGGTTTTCACAATACTACTAAACCCCGGTGATGAGGTTATCGTCCCAGCCCCCTACTGGGTTTCTTACACAGAACAGATAAAAATGTGTGATGGAACGCCTGTTATAGTCCAAACAGAAGAAAAGGACGGTTTTGTAATCACAGCGGACAAAATAAAAGAGGCTATAACCCCAAAAACAAAAGCCTTAGTGTTAAACACCCCTTCCAACCCTACAGGGGCAGTGATACCAAAAGAAGAGCTTGAGAAAATCGCCAAACTGTGTGTTGAAAACAACATACTTATTGTTTCAGACGAATGTTATGAAGAGTTTTGCTACGATGGAGAGCATACAAGTATAGCTTCCCTATCCCCTGAAGTAAGGGAGATAACCTTTACAGTAAACGCATTTTCCAAATCATACTCAATGACAGGTTGGAGATTAGGTTGGGTAGCCGCCCCAGAAAAATACATAAAAAAGATACTTATAGTCCAATCACAAACAATATCCAACCCAACATCATTTGCCCAATACGGTGCTTTAGCCGCCTTAGAAGATAAAGGTAAATTCCCAGCTATGATGAAAGAGGAGTTTAGGAAAAGAAGGGATTATGTTGTGGAGCAGTTTTTATCAATACCCGGTATTACCTGCTCAGTTCCAAGGGGAGCCTTTTATGTATTCCCTAATATCTCAGCATACATAAAAGGGGATATAAAAAATGATATAGACTTTACAACCTACCTACTTGAAGAGGCAAAGGTGGCAGTTGTCCCCGGTTCAGCGTTTGGTAAAGAGGGATACATAAGACTTTCCTACGCCACATCTATGGACAACATAAAGGAAGGAATGGACAGAATTAAAAAGGCATTACAAAAACTGTAGGGGAGTAAAAATGGCAAAACTGTTAAAAATATTTCTCGTTATACTGGTCTTAGTTTTTACAGCCTGTAAAGACAGTGGGAAAACATCAGAAAAGTTTAAAGAAGACCCTGAACCTATAATACAGGACGCATTAAAAAACAAAAAGTATCTTATCCTTGTGTTTGAATCAGAGAGCTGTAAATACTGTGATATGCTAAACAGGGAGGTTCTTTTCCAACCGGACTTTAAACAAAAGGCAAAAGAAAACAATGTAAATGTGGCAATAATAAATGTATACGGAGACAGGAAGATAACCGACCCTGAGACAAAACAAAAGATGGAAGAAAGCGCCTTAGCTGTAGCAAACAGAGTATACAGCTACCCAACGATACTTGTATACGACCCTAATCAGGATTTTAAAGTGGTATTTAGACAGAACGGAGTAATAATGAAAAAGGACTTTATAAACTTCCTTGAATACCTTGGGTCAGGTTGCTACCCAAAGGTAGAGTTTGAGGAGTTTATAAACAACGGTAAAAAATGTTAGGGGAAAGGGGTATGGATATACCACAGGTTTATATTGGCGAAAGGCTGTATTCACTGGACAGTATACTGGAAAGCTACAAAGACAAAACAGCAGGGGCAGTTGATATATTCATAGGGATACCAAGGTCAGCCCCAGAAGACGGGGATATAAAAGAGCTGTTTTACGAAGCCTACACAACAATGGCAGAAAAGGTAATAAAAGAGATTATCCAAGAAGCAATAGACAAGTTTGGACTAAAACACGCTGTAGTCCACCACAGAACAGGTAGCGTCCCTGTAAAAGAGCCTTCCTTTATAGTGGTTGTGTGGGCAGGACACAGACAGGAAGCCTTTGAAGGTTGCAGGTATATAGTGGACGAAACAAAGGCAAGGGCACCTATCTGGAAAAAAGAGGTGTTCCTCTCAGGACAGGAAAACTGGAAATAAAGGGGAAAAATGGGAAAGTTAAGGTTTTTAACAGCAGGGGAAAGCCACGGACAGGCTTTAGTATCAATAATAGAAGGTATACCATCAAACTTGGAAATAACCAGTGATTACATAAACCACCACCTTGCAAGGAGACAGGTTGGATACGGTCGTGGCGGTAGAATGAAAATAGAAAAGGACAAAGTGGAGATACTCTCTGGGGTAAGGTTTGGAAAAACCATAGGTTCACCTATAACACTTATGATAAAGAACAAAGACTGGGAAAACTGGACAGATATAATGTCCCCAGAGGGAGAGCCTACAGACAAAAGGGAGATTACCAACCCAAGGCCGGGACACGCCGACCTGTGGGGAGGTATAAAATACGGCTTTCAAGATTTAAGGAATGTCCTTGAAAGGGCAAGTGCAAGGGAAACAGCCAGTAGGGTGGCTGTAGGTTCTGTATGTAGAAAGCTACTTGAAGATGTGGGAATAAAAATAGGCAGTTATGTAGTATCCATTGGAGGGCTGTCTTTAGCAGATAAAATACAGGATATACCACTTGAAGAAAGGTTTGAAAGGGCAGAGCAGTCTGAGTTAAGAACACCTATCCCTGAAGAAGATTACAGATTTAAAGAGATAATAGACAAAGCTAAAGAAGAAGGGGAAAGTTTAGGTGGTGTATTTGAGGTTTTTGCTACAGGGGTTCCAATAGGGTTAGGTTCGTATGTCCAGTGGGATAGGAGACTTGACGGAAAGATTGCACAGGCTTTTATGGGTATACAGGCAATAAAAGGTGTTGAAATAGGGGAAGGTTTCTCAGTGGCAGATAAACTCGGTTCACAGGCACACGACGAAATATTCTGGGAGGAAGGGAAGGGCTACTACCACAAAACAAACAGGGCTGGCGGTATAGAAGGAGGAATGACAACTGGAGAACCTATTATCGTCAGAGCGGCGATGAAGCCTATCCCAACATTAATGAGAAAAAAATCATTACACTCAGTTAACATAAGGACAAAACAGCCCTTTGATGCGGCTAAAGAAAGGTCAGACATTACAGCTGTCCCAGCGGCGGCGGTTGTAGGTGAGGCTATGCTGTCTATAGTCTTAGCAGATGCCCTACTTGAAAAGTTTGGAAACGACAACTGGGAAGAGATAAAAGAAAGAGTAGAAGAATACCGCCGTTATACTAAACAGTTTTAGTTTGAACTGAACTTTTGCTATAATAATTAAAGTTTGTGAAAAAACAAACCTAATGGAGGAAACTTTGGAAGGACTTCACACCACCCATATAGTAATGGCACTGATAGCCTTAGTGGTAGTCCCTTTACTCTTTAAAACATTTGCAAAAAAACCGTCCTTAATCCCAACACGGATACAGAACCTTTTTGAGATGTATATAGAGTTTGTTGACAATATGTTAAAGGAACAGATGGGTAAAGAGGGAAGGAAGTTCTTCCCATTAGTAGGTGGATTAGGGCTGTTTATATTCTTCGGCAACCTAATGGGAATGATACCGGGATTTGAAAGTTATACAGCTAACATAAACACAACACTGGCACTTGCATTACTTGTTTTTGTCCTTTACAACTACTTAGGGTTTAAAAAACACGGGATTGGATACCTAAAACACTTTATGGGACCAATACCTGCGGCGGCACCGATATTCTTCATAATAGAGCTTATATCCCACCTTAGCAGACCTGTAACACTGGCACTCCGTCTGTTTGCAAATATGACAGGTGGGGAGCTTATTACAGTAGTTCTAATAATGCTTGTTCCTTTACTTGTTCCACTGCCAATAATGGTTGTTCACCTGATAGCAGTATTTTTACAGACATATGTATTTATGATACTAACAACAGTTTATATAGCAGGTGCAATAACCGACGAAGCCCACTAAGGAGAGAACTAAATGGAAATAAAAAAGGTTTTAGTTTGTGTAGATTTAACACCTGTATCCCTAAAGGCGTTAGAATGGGCTAAAATGATAGCAGAAAAGTTTTCAGCGGAGCTTGTTGTCTTCCACGAGCTTGAAGATGTTTACACAATACTAAAAACAAGTGTATCCTTTGGTTTACCAGCGATGCCAGACCTTAAAGAAAAGGAAGAAAAAAAGGTAATAGATAACCTAAAGCCATTACTTAAAGATATACAAACTGAATACAGGTTTTTAATAGAGGCAAAGGGAAAAACAGAAGATAGATTAGTGGAAATAACAGAGGAAGAAAAGCAGGATATTACAGTAATACCTACCGGCTATGAAAAGGTAATAACAAAGATTAACTCTCAGGTTTTAGTAATAAAGTAAAAAAATACAGAAGGAGGTTTTTACGGTAATGAAGAGATACTCCACAGCTTTTCTGATGCTATTCTTAGTCGCAGGTGCTTTATCAGCGGCTTTAGCTTCTGACGGTTCTGACGCACTTGCCAGAGCTGTGTTCTACGGAGGTGTTGCCATCGGTGCTGGTGTAGCTATCGGTGCAGCAGCAGGAGGAGGTGCCGCAGGTTTAGGGAACGCTATTAGAGGTGTGTTAGAGGGAATGGCAAGAAACCCAAATATGGGTGGAAAGCTACTTACAACTATGTTTATCGGTATGGCACTTATAGAAACATTCGTTCTATACGGGCTACTGATTGCAATTATCTTCATCTTTACAGGAATATTTGACGGAAAGTTCTTAGGACACTAAGATAATAAAATTTCCTTTCAAACCTAAGGGCGTGCATATTCCTATGTGCGCTCTTTTATTTTTTTAGGAGGTTAGGTAATGTCTGGAAAGATACAGAACAGGATTTCCAACAGAAAGAGAAAAAGAAGGTCTGGATTTTTAGCAAGGAAAAGGTCTAAATCTGGAAGGAGAATTTTAGCAAGGAGAAGGGCTAAAGGAAGAAAAAGACTGGCCGCATAAATGGAAACCTTGCAAAACAGAGATGTTGTTTCTACACTTAAGGGCGGTCAGTCCCTTTCCTCAAAAAACATTATTTTTGTTTACAAAAAAAACAACACAGACTATCCAAGGTTTGCCTTTGTCGTTTCAAGGAAGTTTTCAAAAAAAGCAGTTGAAAGGAACAGGGCTAAAAGGCTTATGAGGGAAGCCCTAAGACTTTACGGGAACGACCTGAAAGGTGTTGGATATGATATTATACTTATACCTAAAAAAGGGCTACAAAACAAAAAAACCTACCACCTAAAGGAAGATATTGAAAAAATTGCACAATGGCTAAAAAGTTAGTTATCCAGATACTTAAGTTTTACCAGAGGTTTATATCACCACTTTACCCTGCAAGTTGCCGATACTACCCAACCTGTTCCAGTTATTCAATACAGGCGGTAGAAAAATACGGCATACTGAAAGGTTTACTTAAAAGTATCTGGAGGGTTTTAAGGTGTAATCCCTTCTCAAAAGGTGGGGTAGACTATCCATAAGTAGAGAGGTGAAGGTTAGATGAACAATCAGGAAGACTTACAGAAACGGATGCTTATATTTTTCGGGGTTGTAGCAGGCTTAATGATAGCCTACACATTTTTCAGTGCTTACTTTTTCAAAACAGATACAAAAAATCAGACAGGAAACCAGCAACAGATAACCCAAACAAACCAGCAAGAAAACGGCAATAACAACCAGTCGTCCAACCTTGGACAACAGCAGAGCCAACCACAACAGCAGGTATTATACACCCAAACCGGTAGTTTTAACCTACTCCTTGACAGCAGAAGGGTAAAGGCAGATGATTTATCTGACACTGTAAAGGTTGACACACAGTTTGGTTATATCCAGTTTTCCAAAGTTGGAGGTAGGATAGTATCCATATATGTGGATAGATACAAAACAGATGTCATAGGTGAGTTTTCCAAAAGGAACAGAATATTCCCAACGGAGATAATAACCACAGACCCCAATACAACAGCCTTAATAAACTTTTCAAAGTATCAGTTTAAACAGGAAGGAAACAGCTTTATTTTTACACTACAAAAAGGTGGTATAACAGTTGAAAAAAGGTTTACCTTAAAGGACGCAGAGATTTACCTAAATATAACCACAAAGGGACTTGAAAAACACGGTGTAGCAATAATAAACGGTATATCCCTTACAGGGACAGACAGTCCATTTGGACACTCTGGGGCTATAGTAAAAACAGACAAACAGCTTATAAAAATAGACCCTGACATAGAAAAGGAACAGGTTATAAGGGACAATATCCTATGGGCAGGGGAAGAGAATAAATACTTTATACAGATGGTAGCCTCAAAGGAAGGCTTTTCCACAACCCATATAATCCCTGTGGCAAAGGAAACAACAGTTGTTCTGTCTGAGATACCTGCCACAATGGAAGGGTTTTTCTTAGGAAGCCCAAAACTATACTTTATGTTAAAAGAGCTTACAGAAAAGTATCAGAAGGAATGGGGTAAAGACCTTGCCCTACAGGATACTGTAGACTTTGGTATATTTGGTATACTTGGAAAGCCTCTGTTCTATATACTACACTTCTTCTACAGCTTTACACACAACTGGGGTGTGGCAATAATACTCCTTACAGTTCTTATTAGAATTATATTCTTCCCGCTAAACCACAAATCCCTGAAAGCTATGAAAAAGATGGCAGACCTTGCCCCTGAGATAAAGAAGCTACAGAAGAAATACAAAGACGACCCACAGAAGCTACAGGAAGAAATGATGAAACTATACGCGAAACACGGGGCAAATCCTATGTCAGGCTGTTTACCGATAATCGTCCAGATACCTGTATTTATTGCCCTTTACAATGTTTTAATGGTAAGTGTTGAGCTGAAAAATGCACCTTTTATACTGTGGATAGATGACCTATCCTCAAAAGACCCTTACTATATACTCCCAATACTAATGGGTCTGTCTATGGTAGCCCAGCAGTGGATAACCCCTTCCTCTGACAAAAACCAAAAGATGATTATGTATATAATGGCGGCTATATTCACATTTATGTTTATGAATTTCCCCTCTGGACTTGTTCTTTACTGGCTTACAAACAATATACTTGGGCTTATCCAAAGCTATATCATAAACAGAAAGTTAGGCAAAGGTGGGGAAAACAAAGACAAAAAGTAAGCTATGTATGAAAAGGACACAATTGTAGCAAACGCTACCCCCCTTATCCCATCAGCAGTGGGTATTGTTAGGATAAGTGGGGGTGAAGCCCTTAATATAGGAAGGAAACTTTTTACCCTCCCTGAAGATATACAGGAAAGGAAAGCCTACTTTGGTAAAATCCTTGACGAAAAAGGTGAGGTGATAGATGAGGGGCTGTTTATATACTTTAAAGCCCCTAAAAGTTTTACAGGGGAAGATGTGGTGGAGATATACCCCCACGGTAGTGTCCCGGTTATAAAAAAGATACTTTCCACAGCAGTTTACCACGGGGCAAGGATAGCAGAGGCGGGTGAGTTTACCAAAAGGGCATTTTTCAACGGAAAGATAGACCTTACACAGGCAGAGGCAATAGCCCAGCTTATAGAGGCAAAAACAGAAAAGGCATCTAAAGTTGCTGTTAACATACTTGAGGGGAAACTATCCCAGCAGGTTAACCAACTAAGGGACAGCCTTTTAGAGCTTGTTTCATTAATTGAGGCAGAGATAAACTTCCCTGAAGATGTTGAAGCGATAGACCAGCAAGTTATAACAGACAGGCTTACACAGGTAATAGAAGGTATAGACAGACTTACAGCCACATACAAAAAGGGACAAATCTTAAACCAAGGGATAAAACTGGCAATAGTAGGTAAACCGAATGTAGGTAAATCATCACTTTTTAACGCCCTTGTTGGATACGAAAGGGCAATAGTATCAGATATAAAAGGAACAACAAGGGATTTTATAGAAGAAACCCTATCTATACAAGGAATACCTGTAAAACTACTTGACACTGCAGGAATAAGGGAAACACAGGACGAAATAGAAAAAATCGGGGTAGAAAGGAGCCTTGAGAAAATAAAAGAGGCGGATATTGTTATCTTTGTTTTTGATGCATCACAGGGGGTAGATGAAGAGGATTTAAAAATATACCAGATGGTAAAGGAAAAAGACCCTATAGTAGTTGGAAACAAAGCAGATTTACTTGATAAAACAGAAAAAAAGTATTATTTTAAGAATGTATTATTAGTCAGTAGTAAAACCTTAAAAAATATTAATCTGTTAGAAGAGGCTATTCTCAAAAAACTAAATCTGTTAGAGGAAGGGGATACGGAGGTTTATATAAACCTCAGACATTACGAACTTCTGAAAAAAGCGAAAGAAATCCTGATGAAAGTATTGGAAAATCTACCTTACTACTTATCCCAAAAAGAGATACTTATGCTTGAAATAAGGGAAGCTGAAAAATACCTTGAGGAAATCACAGGTGAAATAACCACAGAAGAAATCCTCGGTAGTATTTTTAGCAGATTTTGTATAGGTAAATAAAAAAACAAACAGGAGGTTTGGAAAGGCGATGTCCACAACAACACTGTCAGTAGAAGAACTGAAGAAGTTAACACTTAACGAACTGCAGAAACTTGGTAAAGAGATGGGCTTAAATAGAACAACAGGACTGAAAAAACAGGAGTTAATAACCAGAATTCTTGAAAAGAAAGCCCAAGATGAAGGGCTTAACTTTATAAAAGGTGTTTTAGAGGTTTTACCTGAGGGATACGGGTTTATCCGTTCCATAGAAAACAACTACGCCCCACACTCAACAGATATATATGTATCCCCTTCACAAATTAAAAAGTTTGGACTGAGAACAGGGGACTACATAATAGGAATTGCCAGACTGCCGAAGGACAACGAAAAGTATAGGGCGTTAATAAAAATAGAAGCTGTAAACACAATAGAACCTGAGGAAGCAAAGAAAAGACCAAGGTTTGACACACTAACCCCATACCACCCTACAGAAAGGTTTAACCTTGAGTATGACCCATCTGACCTATCCACAAGGGTGGTAAGCCTAATAACCCCTATAGGAAAAGGGCAGAGGGGACTTATCGTTGCCCCACCTAAAGCAGGGAAAACTGTCCTTATCCAGAGACTTGCAAAGGCGCTTATAAAGAACCACCCAGAAACCCACCTTATAATCCTACTTATAGATGAAAGACCTGAAGAAGTTACAGAGATGAGAAGGATTGTAGGGGAAGGGGCTGAGGTTGTAGCTTCCACCTTTGATGAGCCTCCAGAAAGGCATATGCACGTGGCAGAGCTGATTATAGAAAGGGCGAAAAGACTGGTAGAGCTTGGGCAAGATGTTGTTATACTACTTGACTCTATGACAAGGTTGGCAAGGGCTTCCAACGCAATAACCCCACCATCAGGTAGGGTATTGTCAGGTGGTCTTGAGGCTACAGCCCTACAGAGACCTAAAAAGTTTTTTGGAGCGGCAAGGAATATAGAAGATGGGGGCAGTTTAACAATACTTGCCACTGCACTTGTGGAAACAGGTTCAAAGATGGACGATGTTATATTTGAGGAATTTAAAGGGACAGGTAATATGGAGCTTTACTTAGACAGAAGGTTAATGGAAAGAAGGGTATTCCCTGCAATAAATATTCCAAAATCTGGAACAAGGAAAGAGGAGCTATTACTTGAGGAGTGGGAGCTTCAAAGACTTTGGATACTCCGTAAATTCCTATCCACAATGGACGAAGTTGAAGCAATGGAGTTCTTACTAAGCAAACTATCTAAATTCAAAACAAACGAAGAATTCCTCAAATCTATGAATACATAGAAAGGGGTAGAGTATGGAAAAACAGATAGTAAATAAACCACTTGAACAGTGTGACCCCTACTCTGCATTTGGGGTTTTTTGCAACGCAAATGGACTGATAGAGGGATTTTTAATAATAGCTGGAGTTATACTTATGGTTGGGGCTTCCCTTTATTTTGTTAAGAAAAATCAGGAGGCAAACAGGGAGAAGCACAGGGAAAGATACAGTAAATACAATCAGTGAAAATCCAACTCATTAAAAAATGTGTCCTCTGTTTCTTCCTTCCTTTTGTTTTTTATCTCCTCCTGTGAGGTTATCAGTATATATCTGGCAAGGGCTTTAGCCTCCTCAAATGGTATATTGTAAGGAGGCATATAAGCCATAGAAGGCCAGTTTTCAGGTTTTGGCTTTATAATCAGCCTCGCTACCCTTTCTATTGCTTTTTCACTACTTCCATATCTTTTAGCTATCTCCTGAAAGGAAGGACCAACAACCCGCCTGTCTGGGGCGTGGCAGGAGGAACAGTTATATTTGTGAAATAACTCTTTACCATCTAAACCAAAAGAGGCTGTATAAAGGAACAAAAACCCTAAAACCACTACCAGATACACCATAACACAGCCACCTGTTATAATTTTGTTTTCACATTATATCAGGAGAGGAAAGATGGAACAAAAACAGACAGTTTTACTTACAGGGGCGGCAGGTTTTATAGGTTGGAGAACAGCCCAATTCCTACTTGAAAAAGGTTTTAATGTTGTTGGTATAGACAATATGAATAACTACTACGATGTCCGCCTAAAGGAATGGAGGAAGGAAACACTTGAAAAGTATCCTAACTTTAAGTTTTATCAGGTGGATATAGAAAACTTAGGGGCTTTAAAGGTTCTTTTTGACAGCTATAAGTTTGATACAGTTATAAATTTGGCGGCAAGGGCTGGGGTTAGATACTCTATGGAAAATCCCCACGTGTATATGCAAACAAACGCACAGGGGACATTAAATTTACTTGAATTAATGAGGGAAAAGGGTATAAAAAAGATGGTTTTAGCGTCCACATCTTCCCTTTATGCAGGACAACCTATGCCCTTTAAGGAGGATTTACCTGTTAATAACCCCATATCCCCCTACGCCGCATCAAAAAAGGCGGCAGAGGTTATGGCTTACACATACCACTACCTTTACGGCATAGATGTATCTGTTGTTAGATACTTTACCGTTTATGGACCTGCAGGTAGACCTGATATGAGTATATTTAGATTTATAAAATGGATAGATGAAGGAACACCTATAAAGCTGTTTGGAGACGGTTCACAGGCAAGGGATTTTACATATGTTGACGATATTGCTAAGGGGACAATACTTGCTATGAAACCTGTAGGGTATGAGATTATAAACTTAGGAGGTGGGAAAAATCCTATCTCCTTAAAAAGTATAATCCAACGGATAGAAAACCTCCTTGGCAAGAAGGCAGTAATTGAGTATAAACCGTTCCATAAAGCTGATATGAAAGAAACTTGGGCTGATATAGAGAAAGCTGGAAAGCTACTTGGTTGGAAACCGGAAGTTTCTATAGATGAAGGTCTAAAAAGAGCTGTAGACTGGTATCTACAAAACAAAGACTGGGTAAAAGAGATATCCCTTGAAGAAGGGGTGCAGAATATATGATTTAAATATACATCTTAAGTTTATCTTTATTGATAATTAAATCTTTACCCTTTTTTTCTATAATTTTCTGCTCTTTAAATTTCTTAAGTATACGAGAAAAAGTTTCCGGTGTTATGTTAAGTAGAGATGCTATTTTGTTATGCTTTAATTCCCTAAATAAATCTTCATGTTCATCTAAAAATTTAGCTACCCTTGCAACCGCATCCATCATAAGGTTTTGAACAATAATATC
>JAADEV010000110.1 GCA_013153295.1 Aquificota bacterium
AGACTATCAGGATACATACTTAGGTGATTACTTCTCAATGAGATACTCTATAACCTTTCGGTGGAAGGTGTTTAACTCAGGAAGAAACATACTAACAAACAAACAGAAGAAAGCCCTATATCTTTCACAAAGGGAGCAGTTTGATGAGGGTAAAATACAAACAGTATACAAAGTAAAAAAGGCATACTACACAGCGGTGGCAGATTACAAAATACTGGATATTAGAAGAATACAGTTGAAATCAGCCCAGCAGATATACAAAATGGCAAAGAAAAAGTTAGAGCTGGGTTTGGCTACCAAATCAGACTACCTACAGGCAAAGGTTAGACTGGAAAATATCAGATACAAACTACAACAGGCAGAAGCCCAGTTTAAAAAATCCCTCTCCCAGCTTAACAGTCTCCTTGGCTACCCACTGGACAAAAGGATACCCTTAGACCAAAACAGTTTACAAACCTTTGAAACAAAAAAACCGCCACCATTTAACAAGATTTTACAGATAGCAATGGAAAGACCTTTACTAAAAAAGTATATCTACAAGCTGAAGGCTACAGAGCTAAAAGCAACAGAAAAGGCTATGCAGTATACCCCATCTGTAGACCTTTCACTTTCCTTTAACAGAGACCACACATCAATATACACACCGGATTTTTACCATACCGCATCTGTAGTTTTACAGTGGCAGTTGTTTGACGGGTTAGGTAGATACCACACCTACCTATCAGCAAAGGAGGAAGAAAAATACTACAGATACAGGATACAGGATATAAAAAGGCAGATAAAACTTAACCTTTACCAGTATTACCTTGATTTAGAAACATCTTACAAAAACCTAAAGGTATCAAAGGTGCTACTTGAGGAGGCAGAAAGGAACTTTAAACAGTCCTTAGGTGAGTATAAAGTGGGGAAAAAAGATATTATATCTGTTGTATCTGCAGAAAGCTCACTGGCATCTGCAAGGGAAACCTATGTAAAATCATTGCTTAAAATTGCCCAGACAGTAATACTACTTGAGAGGGAATGTGGGGTGGAAAACCTATGGGAAGGTAGAAGATGAAAAAACTGGTGCTGTTTACAGCCTTACTGCTAATCACAGTAGGAGGTTTTGTAGGATACAAACTTTACAAAAAACCGGAAAAACAGCAGGTAAAAGTCCTAAAAACAGCTAAAGTCCAACGGGGAGAGGTGAAAAATATAATAAACGCCACAGCAATAGTAAAAACAAGGGTAAACGCCTACCTAAAAATAGGAACAAGGGCTACAGGGAAAGTGGAAAAAATGTATATAGATATTGGGGATTATGTAAAAAAGGGACAGCTTATAGCCATAATAGACCAGAGGGAGATAAGGAAAAACATAGAAAAGGTAAAATACCAGATAAAAAAAACAAAGAAAAAACTGGAGCAGATAGAAAAGCTGTATCCATTAAAGATAAAAGAGGCAGAAAAAAACCTACAGTCAGCAAAGGCAGAGCTACAGTTTGCCCAGTGGAAGTTTGACAGGGAAAAGAAACTACTTGAGGAAGGGTTTACAACCAGAGAAAGCTACGAAATGGCATTAAAGGAGCTAAATGTAAAAAAAGCAAAGGTAAAAGCCCTCTCCCAAACTGTAGAAAGGCTAAAGGAAGAGTATAAAACAGAAAAGGAGATAACAGAAAAAGAGATAAAAGTATTAGAAAAGGAGCTTGAAAGGGAAAAGGTTCGCCTTTCTTACACAGAGATATACTCACCTATAGACGGTATAGTGGCAAATGTGGTAGCAAGGCAAGGGGAAACACTGGTGGCAGGCTTAAGGGCGGCTGAGCTTGTAAGTGTTTTAAAGCCTGACAAGTTAGAGATACAGATATTTGTTGATGAGACAGATATAGGACAGGTAAAACCGGGACAAAAGGTTGTATACTGGGTTGATGCCTATCCAGACAAACAGTTTAAAGGTGAAATAACAAAAATATACCCTGAGCCGGTTGTAAAACAGAATATTGTTTACTATCTGGCTATAGTCCCTGTTAACAAAGATTACGCCAGATACCTACGCCCAGAGATGACAGTTTACACCAAAATAATAGCAGGAATAAAAAAAGGTGTTCTGGTTATACCAAACTCAGCTGTAAGGTTTGAGGAAGGGAAACAGTATGTATTTGTGGTAAAGGAAAACGGCAAGGTAGAAAAGAGATTTATAAAAACAGGTTGGACAGATGAAAGATACACAGAGGTTGTTGAGGGACTAAAGGAAGGGGAGGTAATAGCTGTAAAATTTATAGCCCCTACAAAAACTAAGGTGTTTAAAAACTGATGGCAGAGCCTATAATCCAGCTGAAAAATATCACCAAAGTATACAAAGTAGGGGATATAGAAACCACCGTTTTAAAAGGGGTATCCCTTACAGTTTACAAAGGAGATTTTATCGCCATTATGGGAGCTTCCGGTTCAGGTAAAACAACACTGATGAATATTATAGGCTGTCTTGATACCCCCACATCAGGGGAGTATTACCTACTTGGTAAAGATGTATCTAAACTTGATGATGACCAACTTGCAGAGATACGGAATAAATATATAGGCTTCGTTTTCCAGCAGTTTTTCCTTATACCCTACCTTACAGCTTTAGAAAATGTCCTTGTCCCAGCTATTTACAGCGGTGAAAGTATCAAACAGAAAGAAAAAAGGGCAGTGGAGCTTTTACAATTACTTGGTATTGGGGATAAAAAAGATAACAAACCTTCCCAGCTGTCAGGGGGACAGCAACAAAGGGTGGCAATAGCAAGGGCGTTAATAAACGACCCTGAGCTTATACTGGCAGATGAGCCAACAGGTGCTTTAGACAGTAAAACAGCAAAGGATATAATGGAGATATTTGTAAACCTGAACAAAAAGGGAAAAACTATAATACTAATAACCCACGACCCACAGGTAGCCTCTTACTCTAAAAAGATAATAAAAATACAGGACGGTAAACTAATCGTATAACTGTTAAACAGCCTTTATATTAAACATAAATACCTTTTTGTAGTCGTCCTTAAAGTAGATAGACAACCCCCTTCTAATGTAAAAGGATTTCCAGTTAAGGTTTATATTTGCCGCCACAGGGAAAGAACCTCTACTACCTTGGATAGAAACAACCTTAAAGCTACCACCCTTTGGTATGGATATAACCTTAGAGCTTCTGATGGATACCAGTCTGCCGTTTATATCCGCTGTTAGGCTGTATCCACCCCTGGGTTCAAACCTGCTTAAATAGGCTATAACATAGTCTAAAGAAGGGCTTACCTCCACATTGTAAACCTTAAAAAACCATTTGAGCATCTTAAAGTGGGTAAGTAGTTTTTTAGACAGTGGTATCTGTTTAGAGCTTTCTATACAGAAAGCAGGTATATCCTGCCTTAAACACCAACCTGTAAGGGCTTTCCTCTGTTCCTTGTGTTCATCACTTGTAAAGGTTTTGGTATTAAAGACAGGTATCTTTAGTCTCCTTTCTGATACTTCTCTGTTAAAGTTATCTGCCACATACCTTGCTACCTTATATAACTCAAAACCCTTATACCTGTTTTCGTCAATAACTATACACTGACCCCAATGGTTAGGATTGTAAGCGTGGAAACCGTATCCATCATGTAAAGAAAGAACTACATCAGGTCTATATTCAAGTATTAGCTGCTTTAATTGTTTTACAAACTGGTAATCTGGGTCTGTTTTGGGGATATGCTGGAACTTCCTGTTCATATCCCCGTTGTAGCCTCTCATATTAGCTAAAACAGATGTAAAATTACTCCTTGGGACTACAATTAATTCACCCCTTTTAACTTCCAAATCTACCAAAATATCAGAGGATTTGTAAGCCCCTATCTCATTACCGTGGATACCACCTACAACTAAAACCCTTCCGCCCTTTTCCCTTCCCCTTTTAACATAGTATTGGAAAGGCTTCTCAGGTAGGATTATATGTACCCTTGTTTTCCTATCTATGGCAAAGGATTGGGAAAAGGGGAGTAGACTAAAGCCTGTTATGCCGTATTTTATAAACTCTCTTCTGCTAAGACCTTCCATCTCCCATCTTCCCTTATAACATATAGTATCTTCTT
>JAADEV010000051.1 GCA_013153295.1 Aquificota bacterium
TTTTCCAGCCCTAGAACTGTGCTAACCCTTTCTTTCATCTCTTCAGCGGCCTTGTTTGTAAATGTAATCGCAAGTATCCTGTCTATTGGGATATTTAGCTTGTCTATCATATACAGTATTTTGTATGTAATAACCCTTGTTTTACCTGAACCTGCCCCTGCTAAAACAAGTAGTGGGGAATTAAAGTATAAAACTGCCTCTTTCTGTTTGTCGTTAAGGTGTTCAAGGTAGTCTGCCATTTTTATCCAAAACACCTTTTACAGGTTTTGTTTAGGTGGGCTTCAAACTCCTCAGGGAATTTTTCAAGGGCGTCTGCTACTGCGTTAGGTGCTGAATAGCCAAGTCCACAAATTGAGTTTGCAGGTATATTTTTAGACAGATGTTTTAGATACTCCACATCTTTTTCAGTGGCTTTACCTTCCTTTAGCTTTTTAAGTATTACATCTTGTTCGTATGTTCCAACCCTACAAGGGGTGCATTTTCCACAGCTTTCGTGGTGGAAGAAGTTTGTTATTACAGTAAGGGCATCTATTATACAGTCATCTTCGTCAAGGACTATAGTTGTTCCTGTTCCTCCGAAACCCTTTGGGGAGTAATCCATAGGTGTATCCAGTTCATCTTTTCTGTATATTCCCAATGCCCCTGCAAATACAGCTTTTACATCTTTGTTGTCCTTCATTCCACCTGCCATATCAATAAGTTCCTGTAAGGTTATATCCATTGTGGCTTCGTATACACCGGGTCTGTTAACCTTCCCACTAATTGGGAAAAGTTTAGGTCCGTAAAAGCCGGCAGGTCCTATATTCATAAAGTAGGCTTCGTATGTGACTATAATAGGAATGTTAGACAAGGTTTCCACATTGTTTACAACTGTAGGTCTGCCGTATAAACCTACCTGTGCAGGGTAAGGTGGTCTAAGCCTTGGGTGTCCCCTTTTACCTTCAAGACTTTCAAGTAGTGCGGTCTCTTCACCACATATGTAAGCCCCTGCCCCCCTGTATACCTTTATATCAAAGGAAAATCCACTTCCCAGTATATTCTTCCCTAAGTAGCCCCTTTCCTTTGCTTCCTGTATGGCGTTCTCCAGTATCATATACCCAGCTGGATACTCACCCCTTATGTATATATACCCTTCCTTTGCCTGTAGGGCGTAGCCTGAGATTATCATACCTTCCAGTAGTAGGTGTGGGTCCCTTTCTATAATAATCCTGTCTTTAAATGTTCCCGGTTCACTTTCATCTGCATTACATACCAGATAGCGGGGCTGTGGGTTCATAAGGGCAAAACGCCACTTTCTACCTGTTGGGAAACCTGCCCCTCCCCTACCTCTAAGGGTGCTTTCCTCCACCAGTGCTACAATATCCTCAGGGCGAAACCTGTTAAGGGCTTTTTTCAGGGCAGAGTATCCCCCTGTTGTCTCATACTCCTCTATATCAACTGTTCTGTTTTCCTTTGCCCTTCTAAGTAGCAGGTTCAGGTTGCTGTCCGCATATATCTCAGGTAGCCTTGGTATCCTGTCTCTGATGTTCATCTGCTTCCTCTGTTATGTAGCTTTTTAGTATCTCCTCAAGCTGTTCCTTGGATTTTATCTTACTGCCGTCATACAGGTCGTTGTTTATAAGAAAGGCTGGGGCTATTCCACAGCTTCCGATACACTCAACCAGTTCTATATACCACATCTTATTAGGCTTTCCTATATCTGCCCCTGTAATCTCCTTTATATCTTCAAGTATCCTTTGGTAGTTTGCCAGATGGCAAGGTAGGTTTCTACATATCCGTATATGGTTTTTTGCCCCCTTTTTTGGGTAGCGGAACATATCGTAAAAACTAACAATACCTTCTATATCAGAAAGGGGGACATCAAGGTAATGTGCCAGCTCTTCCAACGCTTGAAAGGGAATATCCCTATACTTTTCAAGTATCTGGTGTAGTGTAGGTATAATACACTGTTCCTTCAAAGGAAACCTTTTCCTACACTCTTTAATCTTTTTTATAATATCGTTTGTAAGGTATTTGTAAACCATTACGAAACTTCTGCCCCTGAAGATATATCACCATCTACAGTTAAAACCCTAAGTTTATCCCCCTCCTTAGCCGCCAGTAGCATTCCTTGGGACTGTATACCGAAAATCTTCCTTGGCTTAAGATTTGTAAACACAACAACCTTTTTACCTACCATCTCCTCTGGGGTGTAATACTGGGCTATCCCTGACACTATTGTCCTTTCTTCCCCACCTACATCAACAGTTAGTTTAAGTAGTTTTTCAGCCTTTGGCACCTTTTCTGCTTGTTTTACTTCCCCTATTTTAAAGGACAGTTTCGTAAAATCCTCTATTGATACAAAATCTTCCTGTTTTTCTTCTTTCTGTTCCATCTTCGTATCCCCCTGTTTTTGTTCTTCCCCTTCCTCTGTAATCCTTGGGAAAAGGGGTTTTATCTTCTTTGCTACTTTGTGGTTCTGTGGGAATATGTATGGTTTCATCTCCTCAGGTAGTTTTTCAAGCCCTAAGTATCCAAGGGCAGTTTTCATCTTTGACGGCATAAATGGGGATAAAAGGTAAACAGTAAGATAAAGGGCGTCTGCAACTGTATAAAGGACTGTATCCAGATAAGGGTCTTTTTCCTTGTTCAGCTTCCAAGGTTCTGTTTTTACGATGTATTTATTCATAAAGTCTATAAACTCCCAAACTGTTTCAAGGGCTTTGTTAAAAGCAAGGTCATACATATAACTATCAAACTTTTCTACTGTTTCTGTGTATATCTGTTTATAATCCTCCTCAAGTTGGGTGGTTGTGGACAGCCCTTTAACAACACCTTTACTAAATTTATTCACCATTGATAGTGAACGGGAAAACAGGTTTCCTAAGTCGTTTGCAAGGTCAGAGTTAATCCTTCCTATAACAGCCTTTTTGGAAAAATCCCCGTCCATTCCAAAAGGCACTTCCCTAAGTAAAAAGTATCTAATCTCATCTACACCGTATTTTTCCACAACCTCAAAAGGGTTTACCACATTACCTAATGATTTGGACATTTTATGCCCTTCTACAGTCCACCAACCGTGGGCAAAAACCATTTTGGGGACTTCCAACCCTGCACTCATTAGGAAGGCTGGCCAGTAAACTGCGTGGAAACGGAGAATATCCTTACCTACAACGTGGACATCTGCAGGCCAGAATGTTTTAAACAGCGGGTTCTGGGTATCTGGGTATCCTAATGCAGATATGTAGTTGGTAAGGGCGTCAAACCATACATATATTGTGTGGCTTGGGTCAAATGGGACAGGTATTCCCCACTTTACCCTACTTGACGGTCTTGATACAGAAAGGTCTTTTAACCCTTGTTTAACAAAGGCTATAACCTCGTTCCTTCTGTAGTCCGGTTGTATAAACTTAGGGTTGTCCCTGTAAAGCTGTAGTAGTTTATCTTGATACTTAGACAATCTAAAGAAGTAGCTTTCTTCCTTTACCTTCTCACAGGGCTTTTTGTGTATAGGGCAGTTGTAGTTATGTTCCTTTATCTCTGTTTCTGTTTTAAACTCCTCACAGCCTACACAATACCAGCTTTCATACTCAGCAAGGTAAATATCCCCGTTATCGTAGCATTTTTGGAATATATGCTGGACTGCCTTTATATGGTCTGGGTCTGTGGTTCTTATAAACTTATCGTAAGATATATTAAGGGTTTTCCACAGTTGTTTGAACTTAAGGTGTGTCTGGTCTGCCAACTCCTTAGGTGATACCCCCTTTTCAGAGGCAGACTTTTGTATTTTTAAACCGTGTTCATCTGTCCCAGTTAAAAAGAATGTTGGTATACCTTTCTGTCGGTTGTATCTTGCCAGAGTATCTGCGGCTATGGTTGTATAGGCGTGTCCAAGGTGTGGCACATCGTTTACATAGTATATAGGGGTGGTTATATAAAACTTGTCGCGCATTTAGATATACTCCTTTAGTAATTTGCACAATAAGAATTATATTATATTTATACTACACCACCCCTACCAGTTTTCTTAATTTCTCTATCTGGTCTCTCAGCTCTGCCGCCTTTTCAAATTCCCAGTTTTCCGCCGC
>JAADEV010000016.1 GCA_013153295.1 Aquificota bacterium
TCCTCCGCTATCCCTACCATATATAACTCACATTTACCTTTATACAACCACACCACTCTAAACTCTGGAATTAGCGGTAAAATTCCCTTACAATAATATTGTTTGTAGTAATTCTGGAAGCTATAAATTCCAATAACTTTGTGAAAAAGGAGGGATAGAAAGGCAATGATAATTAAGAAGGAACACGCACTTGCACTACTTAATGCAAAGGCAGAAGAAGAAAAGGGACTTTCCTGCCAGATAACAGTTAAGTCTGAAGAAGACCCTTATATTGAGCTTGAGTTCCAAAATCTACTTGAACAGGGAAGTTCCCCAATAGAATATACACTTACATATTGGGGTAGAAACTTAGTATACCTGTTAGACGAGATGATAAAGAAGGGGCTTATACCCCACCCTTCAGAGTGGAAAGATGAGTTTAGGTGGATAGGTTCAGAAATAATAGGAATGATAGAAAGTGCAATAAGAAGCAACAACCTAACAGGGGAAGAAACATTTGAGCCTCTAAAAGAAAGGGGATTTGCAGAGGAAAGACACGAGGAGAAAAAAGGGTGGTTTAAGGAGATTAACGAATACGCAAAGGCTATTTATGATATATACACAAAGGCAAAACCAAGACTGGTTATATCCAAAGAGCTTGCAGGGTATATATCAGCAATGCCTCCGGGACCTGCAGAAACAAAAATGCTACCACAACACGGCAGATTTCCAATAATACTTGAAAGTATGAGACTTATATCATTCTCTATTCCAAATTCTGATGTTTACACATTATCAGGTCTGGGACAGGCTGTCCAAAACACAATCCAAAAGATGGCACCTGCACTTGAGACAGTGATAAATGAAGATTATATGTATGCCCTTATTAAAGTTTTAGACAGTGGAATGGACGCACTTTCCACACAGGAAGCGGAAGTTCTACAGGAGCTTGCCTTTATTGATAGTGAAGGAAACCTACTACCTGCAGGTGAAGGACTACTGGAAGTTTACAAGCTGTGGAGTGAAAGAATATACAGACCTGTTAAAACATTTAACCTTGAAGTCCTTGATGCAGAGCTACTTATAGGAATAGAAAAGGTATGGCAGAAAAACAAAGAAAACCCAGAGATAGTTCCAACAGCAGAGGAGATAGTCCACTACCTAATGGAAAAACCACTTAAAGAGTATAAACACCTGATAGAGTTCTACGGCAGAATGATTAACCAAGCAATGGGATACCAGAAGAAAGAAGAGCTTAAAAAGAAATGGGCAGAGCTTTTTAACATAGAACAGCTGTTTAAACATTTCTGGGAAAAGGGCAACCAGTGGTATGAAAAGCTGTTTGATACAGTAAAAGAAGCCCTTTACTCCCTTGAAGCATTTGACCTTATCAGGTCTGAAGTTGATGAGAAAACAGGAAAAACTGTTTACAAGTTTACAAAATACGGTAAAGAGGTTCTAAAAGACCTGAAAGAAAAGGGAGTTAGAGAGATTACTGCAACTGCCGTTAAGGCTATCACAATAACAAAAACAGAGTTCAACGCACCTAACTACAGCTGGTATCAAAAGGCTGTAGAGGAACACCTTGTAGGTGGTGGTTATCCAACAAAATCTGGGCTACTTTACGAAACATTAGCCTACAGCATCAGAAGACTACCACACTTAACCAGATTTGAATTAATGGTTCTCCACAAACTCCCAGAAAGGGGTATGTTTATACAAGATGTGTTTAAGCAGTTTGACGAAACCCTAAAGGAAGAAGTCCAATACGCCCTTAACAAGTTAGAGGCAAGGGGAATAGTAGATGTTCTTCCAAATGATGGGCTTGTGTTAACTGAGGCAGGGAAACTTATAAAGAAAGCCCTCTCAGGTGTTCCAGAGGGAATAGCAAACCCAATAAACCCACTTATAGTCAGAATACTACAGGCTATTAAAGAGGTTGGAAACCTATATATCAAAGAGAAAAGGGTTAGAATACTACCTAAAAACTGGGAAGAAGCTATTAGATTATCTGGGTTAGACAAGGAAACCTTTGAAAAAGAGATAGCGGTTGCCAGACTTGCAGGATTTATAGGAAAAACATCTATACACGAATCCGGATTAGAAATACTTGAAGCTGTTGAACTACTAAACAAGTAAGCCTGTGAAATGGTGGCTGGTTGTTAAGCAGGACTTGTAGCACCACTCCAAGTAGCAAGCGGTAATATAGGTTATTATCCTCCTGACCACGGGGGCAAGGTAGCACCTGCCCCTGTTGGTCTTTCCGCAGGAGGATTATCTCTGTATCTAGTATTATTTATATAATTGTATAGGTAGTCCTTTACTAGATTTTAATACTTGCTTCTATGCTGTCTATAAGCTAACCTTTGATACCTCCCAAAAACCTACCTCAGACCAAATAGTAGTTAAATATTAACCAGAGAAAGAATTATTATCAAATTTTTCTAAATTGACCAGTTTTTTTAGGTTTTTTACTTCCTCTGGGGTTAGTTCCCTGTGGTCTCCTGTGGAGAGGTTTTCATCAAGGGTAAGGTTTCCTATCCTTGTTCTTTTTAGATATACTACAGGGTGTCCCAAAGTCTCCATTATCCTTTTTACTATATGGTATTTACCCTCTGTTAGTGTAATTTTTATTTCTGATTTATCTGGTGAAGTGGATAATACCTGTAGCTTAAAAGGTTTAGTTTTGTAGTCTTTTAGTTTTAAACCCTCTTTTTCGTATTTTGAAAAATCTTTCCCTGACAAATCCCCTTTTACAACTGTGTAATACTCCTTTTCTATCTGCCATTTTGGGTGGGATAGTCTGTGGGCTAACTGTCCATCGTTTGTTATGATTAGTAGCCCTTCTGTGTCTATATCAAGTCTACCTACAGGGAAAAGTTCCCTAACTTTCGGTTTATCCTGAAAGAAATCCATAACTGTGGGCATTGTTTCATCTGAGGTGGCTGTTATATACCCTTGGGGTTTATTGAACATATAGTAGTAATATTCTTTATACTCCAGTGGTTGGTCATCAAGGTATACCACATCTGTTTCAGGGTTTATATGGATAGATGGAGATGATACTACCTCTGAGTTAACCTGAACCCTTTTTTGTTTTATTAGCTTTTTGGCGTCCTTCCTTGAACCGACGCCTAAGTCAGCTAAAAATTTATCTAATCTTACTTTTTTCATAAAGAAAGGAAAGGGGCTTTTAAAAGCCCCCTTTATAGGATATTACTTAACCCTTTCTTTCAGTGCTTTAGCAGGGTGGAAAACGACAACCTTTCTTGCAGGTATCTTTATCACTTCACCTGTTCTTGGGTTTCTACCTTTTCTTGCCTTTCTTTCCTTAACATTGAACACACCTAATCCCGGTAGTGCAACCCTCTCTCCCTTTTCCAGTGCTTCTGTTAAAGCCGAAACGAAAGCGTTTATGCATCTTTCTGCGGACGCTTTAGTCAGGCCTGCTTGTGCGGCAACTTTAGCAACTAGTTCTGCTTTTGTCATCTTTAGACCCTCCTTAAAAAATATTATAACTTATTAAGATTTTTACTCCATTTTTAATTTATATTAACATCTTCAACAATGTCAAGTATATCAAGAAAATACTTCTTTTTTTCACTAACAATCTTTGGCAAAGGCTACTGTTTTTAAGCCATACCTGTAGAACCATCTAACCAAATAAAAGACTTCAATCTTAAGTTATTAAAGGTATTTACATTTTAACTGTTCAGGGGTTAAATTATAATATACCTGATAAAAATCATAATACTAGTAAACAGAGAGGAGGAGTTAGTTATGTCTAAGAATCTACTTAGAAAGGCTGTGTTAACAACAGCTTTAATTATGTCTACATCTTTATATTCCTGTCTTGATGGAGGAGGAGGTGGTGGTGATACTACAACTTCATCATCAGATAGCTCTCAAACTGGACAGCTTGTTGACGCCCCAGTTGCCAATGTTGACTATATTACAAGCAGTGGTATTAGCGGACAGACAGATGAGAACGGTTATTTTACCTACAATGTTGGAGACCAAATAACGTTTAAGATAGGTAAGGTTGTTATCGGTAGTGTTCAGTTAGATGACCCTGACCCT
>JAADEV010000143.1 GCA_013153295.1 Aquificota bacterium
GATTTAATCGTAGAGATAATAGCAGTTTAAACAGCTACTATCTGGTCAAGTAAAGTGTATAGCAGTTTTTCTATCTCTAAAAAGGCTTCTTTGTTGTTTAGCATAGCCTCTGGAGATTGGATATACTTGCCCTTTTCCATTAATTCCTCAACAGAGTTTTCAATAAGCTGTTTAACGCTTTCAGGGTTTACCTCAAGGTGAAACTGTAAAGCTACCACTTTACCGTTATTATACTCAAATGATTGGTGTTCACAGCCTTCGCTTCTTGTTGTCCATAAAGCTCCATCTGGTATATCAAAGGTATCACCGTGCCAGTGGAAAGCTGTAAACTTATCTGGAAAATCTTTTAAAAGGGGAGATTTTTTCCCTTCTTCTGTTTTTTCCACAGGAAACCAGCCTATCTCTTTGTATTTGTTTTTGTAAACCTTTGCCCCAAGGACATCTGCTATAAGTTGTGCCCCAAGGCAAACACCTAAAACCTTTTTACCACCTTGTATAGCCTTTTCTATAAATCTTTTTTCCTCTTTAAGCCAAGGGAATTTATCATCGTCGTAAACCCCCATAGGTCCACCCATCACAACTAAAAAATCAAAACTATCCAAGTTAGGTAGACCTTCGTTTAGGAATAGTCTACTACCTGTGATACTGTAGCCCCTATCCTTTGCCCATTTAAATATGTTAGCAGGGGTTTCAAAATGGACGTGTTGAATGTAATGGATACGCAACTTAGCCCTCCTTGGCTACCTCGTAAACCTCTATAGTAGGTGGTGCTGTAAACCACTCCTTTGGAGGTGGGTTTTCGTGGGCTTTTCTAAAGGCTTCGCTGTTTGTGTAATCCATTAAAGCCTTCATATCCTTCCAGTATGTTATTAGTATAAACTGGTTATTTTTTCGGTTAGGTGGAAAGTCTACAGGGAAAAGTAGCTCCATTTTTACAAAGCCTTCCTGTTCCTGTAATCCTTTTTGTCCAAACCTTTCTAAAGCGTGTTTTTTAAAATCCTCTTTATACTGTTCATTTACCTGAAATTTTGTAAAAACCGCTATCATTTATTTCCTCCTTAAGGTTTTAAAGTAGGGTCTAAGTATTCAATGGTAGCCTGTTGTCTAAGTTTATTTAGCCTTAACTCGTATTCCTGCTTAAGCCTTTTTGCTATTTCTTCCCTTTTTAGCGGTTTGTCTTCTACTTTTTTCTCTTCACTTTGTATATAAACAAAGTAAACTCCATTTTCCACAGGAACCTCAAAAATATCCCCAACTTTATGTTCCCATATAGCCTTATCTAAGGCTTTTATTAAATCCCCTTTTTTAACATCTCCAATTAAGCCCCCCTTTTCCGCTGTTATAGGGTCGTCTGAGTATTCCTTTGCCAGTTTTGTAAAGTTTTCAGGTTTAAGGTTTTCTTTAAGGTATTTATACTTTTTTTCAAAATCTTCCTTTTCCTTTGATAGGTAGATTACATAAACCTTTCTGGTTTGGATTTCCTGTCCTTCTTTTATACCGCCGAACAGAACCTTTGGCAGGTATACCTGTGTATACTTCTGTATAAGCAACTCCCTTTTTACAAGGTCTCTAAGCTCTGTGTAAGACAGGTTTTCCCTTTGGAGCTTTTCTTTAAATGTTTTAAGTGATGGATACCCGTTTGCCCTTGCAAGTCTCTCAAGGGCTTCGTCTATTTCCTTTGGGGATACCCTTATACCTGCCCTTTGGGCTTCCTGTGCCATTAGTATCTGGTCTATAAGCCTTTGGACAGCTTTTTTTGTATCTTTTATCCCAAACCACTGTTTTGCTAAATCCACCTCAGACTTTAGTATAGGCTGTCCGTTAACTACTATGGCTATTTTGTCGTAAAGCTGGTATTCACCTTCTTTCTGTTGGGCTAAGGTTGTTGTGGCTGTGATAAATAGTAAAACAACTGTAAGGAGATACTTAACCATCTTTTTTCCTTTTTTTCCTTTTTTCGGCGTAGTTAGGTATTATCCTCTGTTCAGACCTTTCTACTGCTAAGGCTTTATCTGGCACATCTTTTGTGATTACTGAACCTGAACCTGTTATAGCCTCTTCCCCTACTGTTATGGGGGCTACCAGCATTGTATCACTTCCTATAAATGCCCTATCTTTTATTACCGTTTTATGTTTTTGGAAACCGTCGTAATTACAGGTTATTGTCCCTGCTCCGATGTTTACCTCTTTACCAACTGTGGCGTCCCCTATGTAGGATAGGTGTTTTGCCGCTGTTTTTTCCCCTACTGTGGAGTTTTTCACCTCTACAAAGTTCCCTATTTGGGCTTCCTGTCCTATTACTGTGTTGTCCCTTATCCGCGCGTAGGGTCCTATAACTGCGTTGTCCTGTATAACAGAGTTTTCTATTACTGAACCTTTTAGTATCTTTACATTTTTTCCTATTTTTGCGTTGTTCAGTGTGCAGTGTTCCTCTATAACCGTGTCCTCTCCGACGGTTGTTCTACCTTTTAGGGATACTCCGTGGAATACTTCTACATCTGGGGAAAGCTCCACATCAAACTCTATATATATACTTTCTGGATTGTGGAAGGTTGTTCCTGCGTAAGACCAAAACTGTAGATACTTCATTCTAAGGATATTTTCTGCCTTTGCCAAATCCCACCTGTCGTTAACCCCTATAAACTGTGTGTAGTCTGGGACTAATAGGGCATAAACCTCTTTGCCCATCTGGTTTAGTAAGGTTATCACATCTGTTAGGTAATACTCTTTTTGGGCGTTGTTGTTCTGTAGTTTGTCTATTACTTCTTTTAAGTATGGTGCGTAAAACAGGTATATACCTGTGTTAATCTCATTTATCTGTTGCTCTTCAAAGGTGGCGTCTTTTTCTTCCACTATTCTTACTATTCTGTGGTGTTTGTCCTTTATTATCCTGCCGTATCCTAATGGGTTTGGGACTTTTGTTGTGATAACAACCCCTGCTACCTTTTCGTTTCTGTAGTCTTCTCCACCTTCTATAGGCGCCCCTTCAAACTTCATAAGGGCTTCCATATACTTAACTGCGTTTTTTAATGTCTCCCCTTCCACAAGGGGTAAATCCCCGTTTACTATCATCACTATACCGTCAAAGTTTTCCCAGTAGGGTTTTGTCTGGGCTACCGCGTGTCCAGTTCCAAGCTGTTCCTCCTGCTCTACATACACACAGTCAAGGCAGTTTATAGCCCTTTTTACTTCGTCTTTTTTGTGTCCTATTACATAAAGGATTTTGTGGGGATTACTCCACCTTACAGCAAGGGATACATAATGTATCATAGGTTTTCCTAATATCTTGTGTATAACCTTTGGTTTTTTTGATTTAAATCTTGTTCCCTTTCCTGCGGCAAGGATTACTGCTATATGTTTAAGGTGGTGGTGTCCCATTTTTTCTCCTTCTCCAGAAAGGTTTCTAATTTTTCTATTATATCTCCGATTTGTTTACCCTTTGTTTTATAGCTAATTCTGTTTGTTATAAGTTTCGCAGATGAGGGGCGTATCTCTTCTATAACAACTAACCCGTTTTCCCTTAGTGTTCTTCCTGTTTCTACTATATCCACAATAAAGTCTGACAGCCCTACCAACGGGGCAAGCTCTATAGAACCATACAGCTCTATTAACTGTATTTTTATACCTTTTTTTCTAAAAAAATCCCTTGCGATGTTAGGGTATTTGGTGGATATTCTAAGTGATGTAGGGTTGGAGAAGTATCTTTCCCTGTCCTGTGGTAAACCTGCCACCATAATTGTGCAGGCACCTATCCCTAAATCAACAGGTCTGTATACATCTGCTTTCCTTTCAAGTAAAACATCGTCCCCTGCTACTCCTATATCTGCTACACCGTATTCAACATAAGCGGGGACATCTTTTGCCCTTACAAGTAGAAATCTAAAATCCCCAGCCTCAAGTATTAGCTTCCTTGAGTTCTGGTCTACCTTTTCCTGTAGTATTCCACACTTTAAAAACAGGTCTGTTGTCTGGTCAAAAAGTCTACCTTTTGGAAGGGCAACTGTTATCTTCCCCATTTAACGCCTTCTACTTTGGTAT
>JAADEV010000140.1 GCA_013153295.1 Aquificota bacterium
TAATAGTAAAACACAAATTAAGGTGGGGATAAATGGAAGAGTTTAAGTTTAATACTATTGAAGAGGCTATAGAGGATATTAGAAACGGCAAGATGGTTATTGTTGTTGATGACCCTGACAGGGAAAATGAAGGTGATTTGGTTATGGCGGCTGAGAAGGTCAGCCCTGAAGCTATAAACTTTATGGCAAAGGAAGGGAGGGGACTAATCTGCCTCTCTATGACCAAAGAAAGACTGGAAGAGCTTGATATACCCCTTATGACCCAGAATAACACAGACCCGAAAGGGACTGCCTTCTGCCTTTCTATAGATGCCCACCCTAAGTTTGGGACAACCACCGGCATATCAGCCTACGACAGGGCTACAACCATAAAGTTAGCAGTTAGCCCAGACGCAAAACCATCAGACTTTGTTAAGCCGGGACATGTATTCCCCCTTATGGCAAAGCCCGGCGGTGTTTTAGAGAGAACTGGGCATACAGAGGCATCTGTTGATTTAGCAAAGTTAGCCGGTTTATACCCTGCCGGGGTTATATGTGAAATAATGAAAGAAGACGGCACAATGGCAAGACTGCCAGACCTTATGGAGTTTGCCAAAAAACACAATCTTAAGATTATAACCATAGCAGACCTTGTCCAGTATCGCCTTAGAAGTGAAAAACTGGTAGAAAGGGAAGCGGAGGCATACCTACCTACAAAATACGGCACATTTAAGATTTACGGCTACAGAAATAAGTTAGACGGTTCTGAGCACGTGGCACTTGTTATGGGTGATATAAAACCTGACGAGCCAGTCCTTGTTAGGGTTCATTCAGAATGTTTAACAGGGGATATATTCGGTTCCCTAAGGTGTGATTGCCAATCCCAGCTACACACCGCCCTTAGAATGATAGCCCAAGAGGGTAAAGGTGTCCTTGTGTATATGAGGGGACACGAAGGTAGAGGGATAGGAATAATAAACAAAATAAAGGCTTACAGCCTACAAGACCAAGGATACGACACAGTAGAGGCAAACCATAAACTCGGTTTTCAGGCAGATTTAAGGGATTTTGGAACAGGGGCACAGATACTACTTGATATTGGCGTTAGGAAGATGAGGCTAATGACAAACAACCCAAGGAAGATAGTAGCCCTTGAGGGCTTTGGTTTAGAGGTTGTGGAAAGGGTTCCTATAGTAATCCCAAACCCTTACAACGAAAACTACCTTAAAACTAAAAAGGACAGACTTGGACACCTAATAGAAGAGCTACAAGGTGAAGGTTGCCAAATACAGGTAAATGAAGCTGAAGATAAAAAATCTTGATTATCAGGAAGTAGAGCAGGTAGAGGAATTACTTAAAGGGCTGTTCCCAAACAGGTGGAGTAAGGGGCAGATACTCTCTACAAATCCTTACAGAATAAAAAAAAGTGTTTATTTAGGGGATACCCTCGTTGGTTTTTTTGAAGGTGAGGTTATCCTTGATGAGGGGGCAGTCCTAATGTTAGCTGTAAAAAAGGAGTTCCAAGGAAAGGGTATAGGCAAAAGTATACTAAACTGGTTCATATCCTACTGTAAAAAGCAGGGGGTAAAAAATGTATGGCTTGAAGTATCAGCTGAAAACCAAAAGGCTATCCAGCTTTACAGTAATCTCGGCTTTATAGAAAAAGGTAGAAGGAAGAAATACTACACAGACGGTAGTGATGCCGTAGTAATGGGCTTACAGCTATAACTACTCGTATGGTATCTCCTCATCAAATCCCCATTTTTCAATTTGTTCAGTTTTTATCCTTTCTTCCCAACAGTCTACACAGAAAAAAAGCCCTTCTATATTAGGGTCTTCCATTACCTTTGTATCCTTTTTTCCACACTTGAAACACTCACCTTTTTCCACAGTATTTTTAAACTCCATTGCCAACTCCCTAAATTTTCCTAAAATAATAAGGTTTCCTTACACCTTTATGTTATGAGAAAAAACAGCAAAATGGAGGATTAGTTGGAAAAGCTAAAATTTAAAGACCCAAAGGAATACCACGACTACTGGGCTAAACTGGTTGAGCTTGAAAGGGAAGCGGAAAAGGAGTTTCACCTACAGGAGATAGCTTCCATCTCAGGTAAAGAAAGGGAGAAAAGGGGAAGGGCTTTAGTAGGCTTAAAGGCAAAGTTAGTAGGAACACTTATAGGTGATTTCTTACTTTACAGGTTTTATAAAGAGCATATGCCCCAACATCAGATAAATGTCTCAGAC
The DNA here is from genome assembly GCA_013153295.1 of Aquificota bacterium. Lineage (GTDB taxonomy): Bacteria > Aquificota > Aquificia > Aquificales > Hydrogenothermaceae > Persephonella_A. The sequence goes on from JAADEV010000140.1 coordinate 2,224, forward strand.
CAAGTCCTTATAAGTAAGGATAACCCGTTAAAATGGTCTATAGAAGGCACAGTATACGAGAAGGGAAAAAACTACCTAACAGTGGCAGTTGGGCAGAAGCTACCTAAATGGAAAAGCTACAGGTTAGACCTGTTTGTTAACGATATTACATTTAAAAGAATGCTATCTACCCTTGATATATTTGAAAAGGGTCAGGTGGAGGTAGACAGGGATATAATCCTTGGCAAAGGGAAACCAAAGGTTTGCACAGAAAAATTAGAGTTTTTTAATAAGAACCTTAACCATTCCCAGCAGGAGGCTGTCCAAAGGGCAGTATGTTCCCCTGAGCTATTCCTTATACACGGTCCCCCGGGAACAGGTAAAACCACAACCCTCGTTGAGATAATCCTACAGCTGATAAACAAAGGGAAAAAGATATTAGCTACCGCCGACAGCAACACAGCAGTTGATAATCTACTTGAAAGGGTTATTAAACACAACATAGAAACAGTTAGAATAGGACACCCTGTAAGGATAAAAAGGGAGCTTTTGGAGGTTTCCCTTGACAGTAAAGTGGAAAACCACCCAGATTACAAAAAAGTGAAAAAAATAGACAACAAAATACAGGCACTTAAAGAAAAACAGGAGGATTACCTAAAACCTATACCACAGAGGAGAAGGGGGCTTACAGATGAGGAGATACTAAGGTATGCACAGGAGGGCAAAAAGGTAAGGGGACACAAAATAGAAACTATAAAAAAGATGGCAGAATGGGTAAAAATCCAGCACCAGATAAACGAGCTTTTACAGGAGAAAAGGGCTTTAGAGGAGCAGATAGTAAAGGATATTATCCAAAACGCTAAGGTTGTATTTGCCACAAACAGCGGTAGTGGTTCAGAGTTTTTACAGGATTTTAAATTTGATGTGGTGGTTGTTGATGAAGCCTCCCAATCCACAGAGCCGTCCAGCCTTATACCTGTAGTAAAAGGAAAAAAGTTTATCCTTGCAGGAGACCATAAACAGCTACCCCCTACAATACTTAACCCTGAGGCTAAAGGGCTTGAGTTTACAATGTTTGAAAGACTAATAAAACTGTATCCTGAAAACAGCCATATGCTACAGATACAGTATAGAATGAACGAGGTAATAAAAAACTTCCCTTCCCAGCTTTTTTACAACGGACAACTGATAAGTGATGAAAAGGTAAAAGATATAAAGCTGTCAGATATTGCCCAGATACAGGAAGGAAACCCTATCCTTGACGACACACCTATAGTTTTTATAGACACAGGGGGTAGGTTTTTAGAAAAGCAAAAGAGAGACAGCAAATCTAAATACAACCCAGAAGAGGCAAAGCTGGTTAAATATATTGTGGAAAGGCTTAAAGAAGCTGGTGTTTCCCCTTCAGATATAGGTGTAATAACACCATACAAGGAACACGAGGAGTATCTAAAAAAACTGCTACCTGATGTGGAGGTAAAAACTGTAGATGGCTTTCAAGGAAGGGAAAAAGAGGTTATAGTAATTTCTTTAGTAAGGTCTAATCCAGATGAGGAGATAGGATTTTTACAGGATTTAAGAAGGCTAAATGTGGCAATAACCAGAGGAAAGAGAAAACTAATAATGGTAGGGGACAGTAAAACCCTCTCCTCCAACCCTGTTTACAAAAAGCTAATCCAGTATATCCAAAACCACGGCAAAGTAGTAAAAATAGAAGATTAGGGGGAGTAGAAAATGATATTAAAATAAAAGCCTCGGCACCGACCAACTTTCCCGACCGCTCGCGCGGCCAGTATCATAGGCGCTGGGGAGCTTAACTGCCGGGTTCGGAATGGG
>JAADEV010000006.1 GCA_013153295.1 Aquificota bacterium
TTCCCAACACCACTGTTTTTTATCACCCTTTTTTAAAGTTGTAATAACCTGTAAAGCTACAGGTGAGTATACAATGTTTTCAGGTTTTTCTTTCTCAAACACAACCCAAGGGGCTGAGTTTGGCAGATAAATAACAGCATCAGAGTTATTAACAAGGACAAAACAGACCTTTTCACCTTTATTGAATACTTTCTTTAAAGGCTTAAATTCTATATCCTGTGCAAAAACCTGAGTAAAAACTAAAAGGGCGAAAAACAAAGGGAAAAACTTTTTATACATACCAAACTCCGTAAGATGTAGAATATTGTTGTAATAGATTTTAAAGGCAAAAATCACTTTATTTCAAGGAGAAAGTATGTTTAGGGTAGCGATAGTAGGTAGACCTAATGTAGGTAAGTCTTCACTTTTTAATAGGATAATAGGAAAGAGAAAATCTATAGTTGAGGATATTCCAGGGATAACAAGGGATAGAATTGTATCCACAGCTGAGTGGAGGGGTAAAGAGTTTGAACTGGTAGACACAGGAGGTTATATAGAAAACGACAAGGATAGATTTGCCCCTTACCTTAAGAAGCAGATAGAGAAGGAACTTGATTTATCAGATATGTTTATATTTGTTGTAGATGGCAAGGAGGGACTTACACAGGGAGACCGTGATGTTGCAGAGATACTTAGGAGAACAAAGAAACCTGTAATTGTAGCTGTTAACAAAATAGATGACCCCTCAAAGGAGGATAGGGCTTACGAGTTTTATGAACTTGGTTTTGATAAGGTTGTCCCTGTTTCATCAATACAGAAGTTGGGGGTAGCAGACCTCCTTGACTATGTAGTTGAACATATTCCAGAGGGGGAAAAGGTAGAAAAGAAAAAGAAAGATAAAGGGGAAAAAGGGGCTATAAAAGTTGCTATTGTAGGTAAACCAAACGCTGGGAAATCCTCTTTACTTAACGCCATACTTGGTGAGGAGAGAGCTGTTGTATCAGATATACCCGGCACAACCAGAGATGTGGTTGATACACTTTTTGAGTGGAACGGACATAAATTCCTCTTTTTAGATACAGCAGGCTTAAGGAAAAAATCAAAGGTAGATTATGGGGTTGAGTTTTTCAGTGTTGGTAGAACCCTTGAGGCTATAAAAAAGGCTGATGTGGTATTACTTGTTATAGATGCTACCCAAGGGGCTACAGAACAGGATACAAAGATAGCCCACCTTATACAGAAGTATACAAAACCTGCAATTATTGTTATAAACAAAATAGACCTTCTTCCAAACCAGAAGGAGGCTTTAAACAGGGTTATAAAACAGGTAAGGGAAAGGCTGTATTTCTTACCTTACGCCCCTATAATCCCTGTGTCTGCAAAGGAAAGGAAAGGTATAAAGAAACTGCTACAGGAGATTTTAGAGGTTTACAATCAGGCGTGGAAAAGGGTATCAACAGGGAAGTTAAACAGGGCTATACAACAGATACTTTCCTTAAGACAACCTCCTGCGTATCAAGGGAAGCCACTTAAGATATACTACGCAACCCAGCTTGATGGGAAGCCACCTTGTTTCCTTATGTTTGTAAACTACCCTGAGGGCTTTAAAGAACACTACCTTAAGTTTTTAGAAAATAACCTTAGGGAGATGTTAGGTTTTGAAAAGGCACCTATGAAACTGTTGCTAAGGGCAAGGGAAAGTAGAAGGTAAGGGGAGAAGGGGCTACTTAACAATAGACCCTATTGGCTCCCCTAAAAGTATCTTCATTAGGTTTCCTTTCTTTTTTATGTTGAACACTATTATTGGCAGTTTGTTTTCCATACACAGGGTTAAGGCTGTGTGGTCCATTACTTTTAGATTTTTGTTTATAGCATCTAAGTAGCTTATTTCCCTTAACAGTTTAGCATCTGGGTATTTTTCAGGGTCTTTGTCGTATATTCCGTCCACTTTTGTAGCCTTTAGCAGAACATCAGCCTTTATTTCCGCCGCCCTTAACGCCCCTGTTGTGTCCGTTGTAAAAAACGGGGAACCAGTCCCCGCGGCAAATATAACTATCCTACCCTTTTCTAAGTGCCTAATAGCCCTACGCCTAATGTAAGGCTCTGCAATCTGTCTCATCTCTATTGCAGACATAACCCTTGTGGGAACTTCCTTTTTTTCCAGTATATCTTGTAGGGCTAAAGCGTTCATAACTGTGGCTAACATTCCCATATAATCGGCGGTAGCCCTGTCCATACCCATAGCAGAACCTTTTACCCCTCTAAATATATTGCCACCGCCGATAACAATGGCTATCTCTGCCCCTATTTCGTATACAGATTTAATCTCTTCAGCTAAATCATTAATAAAGACAGGGTCTATACCATACTCCCTGTCCCCCATAAGGGCTTCACCGGAAAGTTTAAGTAAAACCCTTTTATACTTTAAGCCCATTACTCTCCTATCTCGTATCTGGTAAATCTTCTAACCTGTATGTTTTCACCTAACTTTGCTATGTATTCTTTAATCAGGTCTTCCACTGTCTTTTTGTCATCTTTTATATACTGCTGTTCAAGGAGACACACCTCTTTAAGGAATTTCTCTACCTTTCCTTCCGCTATCTTTTCAGCTATATGTTCTGGCTTACCTTCTGCTATAGCCGCTTCCCTTGCTATTTCCCCTTCTTTCTCTATAACTTCCTTCGGCACATCTTCCCTGCTTACATACTGGGGTTTCATTGCGGCTATTTGTAATGCAAGCTCGTTTGCAAGTTCTTTAAATGTTTCGTTCCTTGCAACGAAGTCTGTTTCACAGTTTAGCTCAAGGAGGACACCAACCCTTCCACCTGCGTGTATGTATGCGTGTATAAGCCCTTCTTTTGTCTCCCTTCCAGCTTTTTTAGCCGCTTTAGCTATTCCCCTTTTTCTAAGGAGTTCTACAGCTTCTTCAAGGTTTCCGTTTGTTTCTTCAAGGGCTTTTTTACACTCTAATATACCGGCTCCTGTCATTTCCCTTAATGTTTTTACCAGTTTTGCGTCTACAGCCATTACTCCTTCTCCTCCTTGTTTTCTTCTTTGTTTTCTTCTGCTTGTTTTTCAATTGTAATTTCTTCTACACCTTCTTCCTTTGCTTTTTGTAGTAGTTGGGCTTCTACACTGTCAGCCTCAACAGAACCGCCGGCACTTTCCCTTAGGGCTTTTCCTTCAAGCACCGCATCTGCAATCTTTGTTGTTATTAGGTTTATAGCTTTTATAGCGTCGTCATTACCGGGTATTGGGTAATCTATAAGGTCTGGGTCGCAGTTTGTATCTGCTATGGCTACAACAGGTATTCCTAACTTCCTTGCTTCCCTTACAGCCAGCTCCTCCCTAACTGTATCAACTATATATATAATGTCAGGGAGTTTTTCCATATCTTTGATACCGCCGAGTATCTTCTCCAGTTTCTCTTTTTTCTTCTTTAGTTTAACAACTTCCTTTTTTGGTAGAATTTCAAAAGCCCCTTCTGCTTCCATTCTTTCCAGTTTCTTTAGTTTGTCTATAGATTTTCTTACTGTTGAGAAGTTTGTAAGTAATCCTCCGGGCCATCTAACATTGATGTAGTAAGCTCCACATCTTTCAGCCTGTTCTTTGATAATATCCTGTGCCTGTTTTTTTGTTCCTACAAACAGAACAGATGCTCCGTTTGCAACTTCGTCCCTTACATACTCCCACGCTGTTTTAAACAGTGGGATTGTTTTGGCAAGGTCAATAATGTGGATACCGTTTCTTTTTGTGAAGATAAAGGGTTTCATTTTAGGGTTCCATCTTCTTGTTTGGTGTCCGAAGTGAACCCCTGCTTCCAACAGCTCTCTCATTGTGATTTCAAATGGCATACTTCTACCTCCTAAAGGGTTTATTCTTCCGCCTCCCATAACCACAAAGGGCAACCCTTTTGCAGACGGAGGCGTGTTTATTTGCAAGCAAAAACTTAAATAATATATCACAAAACTTT
>JAADEV010000120.1 GCA_013153295.1 Aquificota bacterium
CCGCCAGTTCACCGATAGTCTGGAAGGATATATTTTTAGAAAATAAAGAAAGCGTTCTCCACTCAATAGACAGTTTCATAAAATCTATGGAAAAGATGAAACAGTATATCCAACAGGAGGACGAAGAAAAACTGGTAGAACTTCTATCAGAAATAAGGGAAAAAAGGTTATCTCTGGAGTAAAATGAAAAATAAAGAGAGGTTGTAGTTATGTTTAGTGGGATTGGTTTTGCTGAGATTTTGGTAATAATGATAGTAGCTTTAATTGTGATAGGACCTAAGAGATTGCCTGAGGTGGCAAAAAGTTTAGGGCGTTTTTACAGAGAGATAAGAAGCACTGTAGACGAGGTTAAAGAGGTTGTTGTTGAGGATATAGATGATAAGCCTTACCACCCACCGGTGGAGGATAAACTTTCCGATTTAACAGGTATAGAGGAAACTGAACCAAAGAAAGATAAAAAAGAGACACCCCAACCTAAAAGGGAAAAGGTTTCATTCCAGAAGAAAAACTCAGGAGAACAGGTAGATGGAAAAGGGGCATAGGAACCCTGAGGAGTTTGAAGCACCGATTACAGAGCATTTAGCAGAGCTTAGAACCAGACTTATAAGAAGTTTAATAGCCATCGCCGTTGGAATGGTGGCTGTTTTTGTAAAGGTGGATTTCTTTTTTGAGCTATTTAAGATACCTTTAAACAAGGCTTTTCCAGATTTAAAGCTGGTAGCCTTAACCCCTACAGAGGCGTTTTTTACAGCTTTTAAAATAGCGTTTTTAGTAGGGTTTGTTGTTGCATCTCCATTTGTGTTTTATCAGGTATGGAAGTTTATAGAGCCTGCCCTTTACGAGGAAGAAAAGAAACTGGTAATACCTTTTGTTTTCTTTACAACTGTATTCTTTCTGTCTGGGACTTTGTTTGCATACTTCGGTGTTTTACCACTTGCCATAAAGTTCTTAATCACTTTTGGTTATACCCAGCTTGATGTTGAGGCTATGATTTCTGTAAGTTCTTATATTTCCTTTGTTATCAGGTTAATCCTTGCATTTGGTATCACATTTGAGCTACCTGTAATACTTTCACTGCTTGCCAGACTGGGAATAGTCTCCCCAGATGCTTTGAAAAAAGGCAGACCTTTCTTTGTGGTGGGGGCATTTGCCCTTGCGGCGTTTTTAACACCTCCAGATGTTATTAGTCAGGTTTTCCTTGCTATGCCTATGATACTGTTTTACGAAATATCCATCATTATGGCTAAAGTTCTATACCCAAGAAGTGGGAAGGGGAAAGAGGAGCAGAGGGAGGAGGAAAGGAGCGAAGGGAAAGATGAAGCCCCACAGTAAGGGGCTTTCTTTTTTATTCATTTAAAGCCTGATAAACATTACCTACCAGTTCCTCAGATGGTTTTAATGTTTTCTTACCCGGTTCCCATTTTGCAGGGCAGGCTTCATCTGGGTGGTTTATTAGGTAAGCGTTAGCCTCCATTTTTCTAAGTAGTTCGTCTGCGTTTCTACCTACATTGTAAAAATTAACCTCAGAGCCTACTAATTTACCCTCTGGGGAGATTATAAATGTTCCTCTAAGTGCTAATCCTGTGTTTTCGTCGTATACCCCAAACATTCTGGAGATTTTTCCTGTTGGGTCTGCCCCCATTGGATACTGGACTTTTTCCAGCAGTTTTTCGTCCTTATGCCACGCAAGGTGAACAAACTTTGTATCTGTTGAAACTGCAACAACCTCAGCCCCAAGTTCTTTTAACTTTGGATAAACCTCAGCAAGGTCTGCTAACTCCGTTGGACACACAAATGTAAAGTCCGCTGGGTAAAAGAAGAGGATTGTCCATTTACCTTCTTCTTTTGCTTTTTTAAGGGAAAATGTCCCAAACTTACCTGTTGCAGGTTCGTAGGTTTCCATCTCAAAATCTGGAACTTCCTGTCCAACTAAGATAATTTCTGACATACTCCTACACCTCCCTGTTTTTGGTTTTAAACAATGATAATGATTACTGATTGTAATAGAAATGATTTATCTCATAACACTGATATGTATATCATTTAGGATAAAATCTACAGTCTCCCCGCCGTTCCAGTTTGAGATTTTAGGGGTGTAAACCACATCTATATATATACCTACTGACAGCTTTTTTAGTTTATCCCCGTGGTTCCACCAAACAGCTTGAAATGCCCTTTTATTTCCATCTTCAAGCCAGAATTTAAGATGTTGGTTTGAGTTTCCTACTGTTATAAAATCTGCCAACCTTAAGTCCCTTGCTACAAACTTAGGGTAAGGGTTCCCCTCTCCGAAAGGTTCTAACTGCTTAAGCTGGTTAACCTTCTCAGGAGACCAGTAAGATAGGGGGACTTCCATATCAACCTCTATGTATGCCTCTTCCCCATAGGACGGGGCTTTTTTAACCTCTGCTGTAAAAATCTGTTTAAATTTTTCTATATTTTCCTTACTTATTGTAAGCCCAACTGCAAGTGAATGCCCCCCAAACCTTTCAAACAGGTATGAATGTTTTTCTATAATCTCATAAACATTTATAGATGGGATACTTCTTATTGAACCTATAGCTTTGCCATTTTGTATTGATAACACAACTGTTGGGACTTTGTATTTTTCCACCAGTCTACCTGCCACAATACCCACTATTCCCGGGTGCCATTTTTTGTCAGCAACCACAATACTGTCAGCTTTAGGATACTCTTTTTTTATCTTTATCTGACTTTCTTTAAAGGCTAACTCTGTTAATTTCTGTCTTTTTTTATTTAGTAGTTCCAACTCTAAAGATAAATCTCTACCTATACTTTCATTTTTTGTTATAAGTAGTTTTACAGCCTTTTTTGCATCGTCCATTCTACCTGCGGCGTTTAGCCTTGGGGCTATGTTAAAACCAACCTCAAAGGAAGAAACTTTATTCAGGGATATATTATCCAGTAATGCTTTTATACCAACCCTTTTCCTTTTGTTTATCTCTTCTATCCCTGTTTTTACAAATATACGGTTTATCAGGGACAGGGGAACAACATCGGCAACTGTGCCGATAGCTACAATATCCAAGTAAGGTCTAAGTTTAATATCTAAAGACAGTAATCTCCTAAGCATTATAAGTAGGTAAAAGGAAATTCCCACAGAAGCCAGATGTTTAAAAAGTGGGTCTATATCTGTATGTAGTTTAGGGTTTAGTATTGTTATTCCTTCAGCCTGCCAGTTAGGGTCTAACGGTTCGTGGTGGTCAAGGACAAATACCTCCAGCCCAAGTTCCTTTGCAAACAGCAACTCCTCGTGGGCGTTAGTCCCGGAATCAACAACAAGTAAAACATCTGCAAACTCACTTATTTTCTGTATAGCCCTTTTGTTTAATCCGTATCCTTCAAAGAACCTGCTTGGTATGTAGTATCTAACATCTACACCAATATCCCTAAAGAAGTTAACAAGTAGGGCGGTGCTTGTTATACCGTCTGCGTCATAATCTCCGTATATGGCTATTTTTTTTCCTTTTTTTATTGCCTCTGCCAGCTTTTTAGCCGTTGTGTCCAGTTTAAGGAAAAGTTTAGGGTCAAGTAGTTTCTGTAGAGATGGGTCTATATTATCCTCTGTAAGGTTGTTGTTAAATATCTCCCGTCTGTTGTATATAAGCTGGGCTAACACATAGCCATACTTTTCTATAAGTTCCTTAGGTGCAGGGTTCCTCTCCCCAAGTATTATCCATCTTCTACCGCTAAGCCCTATGGTCATATTCTTACCTGTATGTTTATTAATTTAATCTTATTGTATACCTGATACTTGCATAACACAAAGCTGTAAATTAGTAGTTGACAATACAGAAAAAAAAGAGGATACTTATAGGGAAGTTGTTTAAACACCTCTTGGGAATTCCCACAAAGTCTATAGAAAGGGGTCTTTAAACACTTCAAA
>JAADEV010000130.1 GCA_013153295.1 Aquificota bacterium
GGAAAAGAGGAGGCAAAAAAGGCTGGGGAACTGTTAAAGGGTATACAGTTTGCCGTAGCTTACACATCAGCTTTAACAAGGGCACAGGAAACACTAAGGATAATACTTGAAACAATGGGAATAGATATACCTGTTATAAAAGACCAAGCCCTTAACGAAAGACATTACGGGGCTTTACAGGGGCTTAATAAAGACAGGGCAAGGGAAAAATGGGGGGCTGATATAGTCCACCTTTGGAGAAGAAGCTATGATATACCTCCACCTGAAGGTGAAAGTCTAAAAGATACAGCAAACAGGACAATACCTTTCTTAGAAAGGGCTATAATGGGGGACATATACGACGGTAGAGATGTGTTGGTAGTTGCCCACGGAAACTCACTCCGTTCTATTGTTATGTATCTGGAAAACCTGTCCCCAGAGGAGATAGTAAAGGTTGAGATACCTACAGGAACGCCTATAATCTACACCTTAGACGAAGAAGGGAAGGTGTTAAACAAAGAAATTAAACAGTTAGAGGGTTAAAGATGGCTTACCTGATAGCGGCAAACTGGAAAATGAACAAAACTGTAGCGGAAACAGAGGATTATATACAGAGATTTTTACCTTTAGTTGAAGATACAAAAAATGTAGAAATAATGATTGCCCCACCTTTCACATCTATTTTTGTTGCCTCACAAAAGCTGTCTAACACAGATATAAAGTTAGGTGGGCAAAATATGTATTACAAAGAGAAAGGGGCATTTACAGGGGAAATATCCCCTTTAATGTTAACAGAGTTAGGTGTCTCGTATGTTATCCTTGGACATTCAGAAAGGAGACATATTTTTGGAGAAAAGGACAGCTTAATAAACAGTAAGGTTTTATCTGCCCTTGAACACGGTTTAAGACCAATACTGTGTGTAGGTGAAACACTTGAAGAAAGGGAACAGGGAAGAACCTTATCTGTTGTGGAAAGGCAGATAAGAAACGGTTTAGCAGGGGTTGAGGCAGAAATGTCCCGTATAGATATAGCCTACGAACCTGTGTGGGCAATAGGAACAGGTGTTAATGCCACCCCTGAGCAAGCGGAGGAAGTCCATTCCTTTATTAGGAACCTGATAAATGAGATTTCAAAAGGAAATGACCAGGGAACAAGGATTATGTATGGTGGAAGTGTAAACGAAAACAACGCAGAAAGTCTTATTAAACAGCCTAACATAAACGGTTTTCTGGTTGGAACAGCCAGTTTAGACCCTGAAAGGTTTTCCCAGATTATAAAGGTATCACAGGAGGTTTAAAATATGGATTTACTTTTTACAATCCTATCAATACTACTGGTTATAGATGCAATACTACTTATAATAGTCGTCCTAATGCAGAAAACAAAAGGGGCAGAAATTGGGGCGATATTCGGTTCAGGTGCCGCATCAGCCGTTTTAGGGGCAGGGGCATCAACGATACTTACAAAAATAACATACTGGTTAGGTGGTATATTCCTATTTTTAGTATTTTCCCTCTCTTATATTCACCACAAATCACTTAAAAGTAGTTCTGTAATAACAGAGATACAACAAACTGAGCAACAGGAAAAGGTGAAAAAATGAAAAAACAGTTTATCTTTGGGCTTGTCCTTTTCCTATCTATATCTGTTCTGGCGGCTACAGTTGAAGAGAGGCTACAGGCACTTGAGGAAAAGGTAAGACAGCTTGAAGAAAGGATTAATCAGCTTGAGAAAAAAGCAGTAAAGGAGAAAAAATACAGAGGGGGAGCGTTAATCCACCCAACTGACATAACAGACACGATAACCGTTAGTGGTGAGCAGAAGCTAATAGCTTACAAACCTTTACTAAAAAAGTTTAAACCTGCAAGGATAAAGGAAAGTCTGTGGCAAAAATCAGACCAAGTGGTAATAAAGGTAGCCTTTAAAAACAACACAGGTAAGATTGTATCAAATATAACAGGTAAGGTTGTAGTTTTTGATAAAGAGGGCAACAGGTTAGCGGAGAAGGAGGTAAATATAAACAAAGCCTTAAACTTCTTTAAAGGGACAAACATAGCCCCCGGTGAAACTGTAAGTAAAAAAATTGCCTTTGATGTGGATTTAAGGAACGAAAAACACAGAAAACTGAAAGAATTACCTTTAGAACAGCTTGTAGTAAAGTTCTACCCTACAAAAATAGAGTTTGCAGACGGTAGTGTAAAGTATATCCAGTATACGGGGGGATAGATGGAAAACAGCCACGTGTTTATATCTGTAGTCCACTATCCAGCGGTAAACAAAGACAAAAAATGGATTACAACATCTTTTACAACACTTGATTTCCACGATATAGCAAGACCGTCCAGAACATACGGCTTAGGTGGATACTACATTGTCCAGCCTTTAGAGGCACAGCAGTATGTTATAAACCAGCAGATAAAATACTGGACGGAAGGTTTTGGAAAGAAATTTAATCCAAGTAGGTCAGAGGCGGCACAGCTTGTAGAGGTTGTATCATCAATAACAGAGGCTGTAGATAAAATAAAAACAAAAACAGGGAAAGACCCAAAACTAATTGGAACATCTGCAAAAAAGTATCCCCAGACTGTTTCCTACAGGGAGATGTCAGAGATAATCCAAAAAAGGGAAGATACCTTCCTAATCCTGTTTGGGACAGGTTGGGGAATGCCTGAAGAACTGGTAAAAAGCTGTGATTATGTCCTTGAACCTATAATGGGAACAGGGGACTACAACCACCTTTCTGTAAGGAATGCCGCCGCAATTATATTAGACAGGCTGTTTTCACCAAACCGCTGTTAAGGAAGGGAAGGAATGTTTTACCACCTGTTTTACGAAGTTTTTGATATAAACCTGTTTAAATACATAACATTTAGAGGTTTTTACGCCCTTTTTACATCGTTTTTTATCACACTACTTATAGCCCCATTTATTATAGAAAAGCTAAAAAAATTCCAAAGTAAAGCCGGTGGGTATGTAAGGGAGTATACTGGACACGAAAACAAACAGTTTACCCCTACAATGGGGGGTATCTTTATAGTAATTGCAGTTGTTATATCATCACTACTGTGGAACAGACTTGATAACTTTTATGTTTGGGTTGTTCTATTTACAATGGTTTCCTTTGCGATAATAGGTGGAATAGACGACTATCTAAAAATAAAAAATAAAAAAGGTATATCCTCTAAGACAAAGTTTGCCCTTCAGATAATATTTGCCACAGTTATAGCCCTTCTTATATACTTTTACCCACAGTTTGATACCCACCTATACTTCCCATTTATAAAGGAACTACAGATAGATTTAGGATTACTTTATATACCTTTTATTGTTTTTATTATTGTGGGAACTTCCAACGCTGTAAACCTTACAGATGGTTTAGATGGACTTGCAATAGGACCATCTGTAATAGCAGTATCCACATTTTCCATACTTGCCTATGTATCAGGGAACTCTAAATTAGCCTCTTATCTTCTTATACCGTATGTTGCAGATAGCGGGGAATTAACTGTTTTTCTTATGGCTTTACTTGGGGCTGGCTTAGGTTTCCTGTGGTTCAACTCCTTCCCTGCAGAGGTGTTTATGGGAGATGCAGGTTCACTGTCTATAGGGGCAGTTTTAGGAACTGTGGCTGTTATTATAAAGCAGGAGATTATCCTTGCAATTGTAGGTGGCGTTTTTGTTGCAGAAACCCTATCAGTTATAGCACAGGTATTGTCCTATAAACTTACAGGTAGAAGGATATTTTTAATGGCACCTTTACACCACCATTTTGAAAAGAAAGGGGTAGAGGAAAACAAAATAGTTATAAGAACTTGGATAATATCCATACTCTTAGCTGTTTTTGCCCTATCTACACTAAAAATTAGGTAATAACCATCTATTAATCCTTTAAGATTTTCCCCTTTTTTCC
>JAADEV010000102.1 GCA_013153295.1 Aquificota bacterium
AAACACTTTACTATTTTCCCCATACAGTAAACTTGGTGGTTTTCTGGTTTTGAACCTGTTTTGTATCTCCTTCCACTGCTCTTTCAGGTTTACAAAGTCCTCAAGTAGGGCTATATCTGATACCTCTGTTGCTGATGTTCTTATGATAAAGCCGTAGTTTTCTGTGTTAAGTGGTTTTATTATGTTTGTTATATACTCCTTTAGCTTTTCCTTTTCTTCCTTTTCTATTTTTGATGAGATTGATACCTGACTGCTGTTGGGCATAAGAACCAGATACTTACCGGGAAGGGTTATTTTACAGGACAGTTTTGCCCCTTTTGAACTTATTGCTGTTCTTCTAACTTGGACTATTATTGGCTCGTTTTGTTTTATTCCTTCACAGGAGTTTGTGTCTTTAAGTGGTAAAAAAGCCTCTTTATCGTCCCCTATATCCACAAAGGCGGCGTTCATAGCAGGGACAACCCTTTTTACTTTACCTTTGTATATACTACCTGACTGTTTTGATGGTGTTTTATGCTCTACCCTTACCTCTACCGCTTCCCTGTTTTCAAACACTACATAGAGGCACAGCTCCTGTGAAGAAGTTATAACAAGCTCCCTGTCTAACATTACGGCAGGTGGAAACCCTCCCTTAACCCTTTGAATTTATTAGATTTAAAAACTCATTCCTTGTTTTCTCGTCCTCTTTAAAGACCCCTGTTAGCTTACTTGTTATTGTGTAAGATGTTGGGTTCTTCACCCCCCGCATAGATAAACAAAGATGTTCTGCCTCCAATACCACAGCAACACCCTTTGGGTCTAACTCCTTTTCTAAAAATTCTGCTATCTCTGATGTTAACCTTTCCTGAACCTGTGGTCTGTAGGCAAACTTGTTAACAACCCTTACCAGCTTAGATAAGCCACACACCTTTTTGTTAGGTATGTATCCTATATGTGCCTTTCCGAAAAATGGTAGTAGGTGGTGTTCACACAGGGAGTAAAACTGTATATCCCTTACAACAACCATCTCATCGTAATCGCCAAAATCCTCAAAAATAGTCATATTAAAATTTTCATAGGATTTAAACTCTTCCCAAAGTCTTACAACCCTGTCTGGGGTTTCCTTTAGCCCTTCCCTGTTAGGGTCTTCGCCTATTGCTTCTAAAAACAACCTTACAGACTGTTTCAGCTTTTCCCTGTCTATGGTCATTAACCCTCTCCTTGTTGTGCTACCCCCCACTAACAGGTGGTATTACAGCTACAGTGTCCCCCTCATTTAGTTTTGTGTCAGGTGTTGAATACTCTTCGTTAACTGCAAACATAGAGTTTTGTATACTTTCCGCTACAGATGGATATTTTTCTTTAAGTATATTTATTAATGTTGACAGGTCTGCCCCTTGTGGTAGTTCTATCTCTTCAGACCCTTTTTTTAACTTGTCCTTTATAGAGGAGAAGTATAAAATTTTAACTTTCAAACTTTATCTCCCACTCTGTTATCAGGTGTGAACCCCTTGTAAAGTGTGCCCTTAACTTTAGTTTTATCACATCATCAAAGGAGTAAAACCCTTCACCTCCCACAAGTGTAGGTGTGTCTTCTCCCCCTACAATAAACGGTATATGTATAAGTCTTACTTCATCTACTAAACCCAGCCTTAGTAAGTTCCAGTTTAGTGTTGAACCACCTTCAACCATAAGGCTTTTTATACCTTTTTTATAAAGGGTGTCCATCATTTCAACTAAATCAACCTCTTCATCACCACACTTTATAACCTCTACCTTTTTAGATAGGGCTTCTACCCTTTCCTGTGGTGCAGAGTTTGAGGTTACTATTATTGTAGGTGCGTGTTTTTCCAGTATGTTGGCGTCAAGTGGTATATTTGCCTTTGATGTTGGGACTATCCTTGTTGGGTTTTTACCTTCCACATAACGGACTGTAAGGAACGGGTTGTCTGTTCTTATTGTTTCAGCCCCAACCATAATACCGTCAACCTTTGCCCTTATTTCGTGTAGGTATCTGTTAGCTTCATCGTCCATATATTGCATTATCTCTTTAGAAGACCTGCCTTTCCTAAGGGTTAGCTTCCCGTCTACAGTTACTTCAGAGACTATTATTGTGTATGGTCTTTGCATTTTTACTCCCCTTAGTCGTAATCTTTGTTGTATCTTCTGTAGAGGTATATAACCCTCTGTAGTAGTGATAGTGTCATAAGGGCTGTAATTACAATAAATCCTGTTTCAAGTCCCCCAAGTATCTTAAAGTGTTCTAAAACTGAGAAAAAGAGAATTGCTATTATTGTCTCAGGTCTACCGAAAAATCCAACCCCTTCAAGTGGGTCATCTATCTTTCCCTTTTCCCTGCTGGAGAACCCTATTTCTGCGTAGGCTACAGGTTTTATAAATGTGTGTAGCATATTTACCACAACTGCAAGGGCTGTTAAAACAGGTGTAGAGTAGGTTATACCTATAAAAAACAGAACAAACCCATCTACCAGTTTATCTGCAAGCCAGTCAAACACAGCCCCAAACTTTGACGAACGGTCTGTTTCCCTTGCCACTATCCCGTCCATTAAATCAAAAAAACCACTTAAGGCAAGGAAGAAAGCCGCCGTTAAAGGCTTCTCCTTGTAGTAGGAGTAGGCGGCTAACAGTCCCATAACAATAGACACAACTGTAATTACATTTGGGGATAGGTGTGCCTTTACAAATATATTCCCAAAGGGTTCGTATATTCTTTTTAAAGACCTTCTTTTAGATGTTAAGTTCATTTAATTACCTTCTTATAAACCTTTTTCCTCCAACCAAGGCATCATCTTTCTAAGTTCTTTTCCTACCTGTTCTACAGGGTGGTTTTCGTCCTTTTGCAACATAGCGTTAAAGTGTGGTCTGTTTGCCACATTTTCAAGTATCCATTCCTTGGCAAACTCTCCCCTTTGTATCTCTTCTAATATCTTTTTGTGTAGTGGTTTTACAGCTTCATAAATTCTGTCTCCCCTTGTTACATCACCGTATCTGGCTGTATCAGATATAGAGTATCTCATTCCAGATATTCCGTATTGGTATATAAGGTCTACTATTAGCTTTAACTCGTGTAAACATTCAAAGTATGCCACCTCAGGCTGGTATCCAGCTTCAACAAGTGTCTCAAATCCAGCTTTTATCAGTGCTGTAGCCCCTCCACAAAGGACTGCCTGTTCACCGAACAGGTCTGTTTCTGTTTCTTCTTTAAATGTGGTTTCTATTAAGCCTGCCCTTGTGCAACCTATTCCCTTTGCGTATGCAAGTGCCACATCTTTAGCTTGCCCGGTGAAATCTTGATGAACTGCCACTAAACCGGGAACACCTTTACCCTCTTCATACTGCCATCTAACCAGATGACCGGGTCCTTTCGGTGCAACAAGGAAAACATCAACATAGTGAGGTGGGACTATCTGGTTAAAATGTATATTAAAGCCGTGGGCAAATGCAAGGGCATTACCTTCATCAAGGTTTGGTAGTATAGCTGTTTTAAATACTTCTGGCTGTAGTGTGTCAGGGATTAACATCATTATAATATCAGCCTTTTTTGCCGCCTCGTCTGGGATTAGAACCTCAAAACCGTCAGCTTTAGCCCTTTCAGCAGACCTACTTCCTGAGTAAAGTCCTATAACAACATTAACACCGCTGTCCCTTAGGTTTAAGGCGTGGGCGTGTCCCTGACTACCGTATCCTATTATTGCTACAGTTTTTCCCTTTAATACTTCAAGTGATGCGTCTTCATCGTAGTATATTTTTGCCATTTTTACCTCCTAACTTTTTAATTAAGAAATAATATTACACTATATCTTACAATAAAATCTGAAAAAACTATAAGACAGAGGTGTA
>JAADEV010000088.1 GCA_013153295.1 Aquificota bacterium
TTAAGTAGCACCTTTTTAATATCCTCAAACAACATCTATACCTCCAAATTTCAAGTTTACTTTATAAGATAAACAATTATATCCTATTCTTTAATAAGCAACGCTTAAATTAGGAGTTTCATAGCCTACAGTTTTGCCAAAAAAAATAATGTTATGATATGATAATTAAGATTGAAATTATTCTGGAGGGAGCTGATGCCAGAGGTTCACGTTATACCTGATATTACCCTGTTTGTCCAACTTATAATCTTCCTAATTTTTATGTTCATTATGAAAAAAGTTTACTTTGACCCATATCTACAAGCCTTTGATGAAAGGGAAAGGACTATAGAAAAACTCCTTGAAGAAGCCCAGAAAAACAAACAAGAAGCAGAAAAGATAATGGAAGAGGTTAACAAAATACTGGCAGAAACAAGGGAAAAATCAAAGGAAATAATAGAAGAACACCACAGGGAAACAGTAGAGATAGTTAACGGCATTCTGAAAAAAGCACAGGAAGAAGCTGAAAAAGAGATAGAAGATGCTAAAAAAGAAGTGGCAATGACAGTTGAGATAGAGAAGAAAACAATGGACAAGATTATAGAAAAGATGGCAGAGGAAATCGTTAAAAAACTACTTCTCAAGGAGAAGGCGGCATGAAAAAGGTCTTACTGGCAACCTTATCTATAGTTTCCGTTTCCGTTGCCTCCGGTGGTGGAGAGGGATTAATGGTTTGGAAGGTATTAAATACACTAATACTTGTAGGTTTACTTGCTTGGATTATTAAAAAGTGGGGAATACAGTTTTTTGAAAACAGAAGACAAGCTATAGCCTCAATGGTAGAAGAAGCCCAAAGAACAAACGAAGAAAGCCGTAAAGCACTGGAAGATGCCAAAGCGAAGCTGGAAGATGCAAAGATGAAATTTACAGAAAGTCTAAAGATAGCAGAGGAAACAGCTAAAAAGGAAAGGGAAGCGGCTATAAAAGAAGCTAACGAAATGGCAGAAAGAATAAAAGAGCAGGCTAAAGAGGCTGTTTTAATAGAGATAAAGAAAGGTGAAAATGAGCTTAGGAAATACGCTGTTCAAAAAGCCATAGAAATTTCTGAAAAGATAGTTAAAGAAAAGATGAACCCAGAGCTGGAAAAAGAGATAATACTAAAAACCTTAAAAAGTATCTCTTAAAACTGGAGGTAAAAGGTGAAGGTAGATAAAAAAGTCCTAAAAAGGGTAGTAAAGGTTATACTCCACAAGATACCAAAGGAAGAGGCAAAGCTGATAAAAGTATCAGATGATTTAAGCCTTATACAGGAGTTATACAGAAAGGACAAAACATTTAGAAATATCATACTAAACCCCCGTTTATCCTTTGAAGAAAAGGCAAAGGTTATAAAAGCTATCGGAGAAAAAATACAGATAGACCCTGTTGTTTTAGAAGCACTTTTATACATAGTAAAGATAAACAAAGGTAATATCCTTAAGGAAATCTCAAGGCAGTTTACATTTGAGGTTGAGAAATTCTTTGCCACTGTAAAAGGGGAAGTAATAACAGCCTTTACTGTAGATGAAGATATTATTAACCAGCTTAAAAAGGTTATAGAGGATAAGTTAGGTAAAAAGGTAGAGTTTGAAGCAAAACAAGACCCTGATATTATCGGCGGTATAGTAGTAAAAGCAGGTAGTTATGTTTTAGACGCCTCTGTAAAATCCTTCCTTAAAAAATTACAACAACAACTTACATCTTATTAAAAGAAAATAAAGATATAAGGAGGTTTTTAGATGTCTGTAATAAGAGCTGAAGAAGTAGCAGAAAGCCTAAAAAAACAGCTTGAAGAGTTTGAAGCAAAGGCAAACCTTGAGGAGGTAGGGACTGTCCTACAAGTTGGGGACGGTGTTGCAAGGGTTTTCGGACTGGAAAACGCAATGTATGGTGAGATGGTTGAGTTTGAAAACGGAACACTGGGAGTTGCCTTTAACCTTGAAGAGGACAATGTAGGTATCATCCTCCTTGGGGATGAAACTGGAATAGAAGAAGGAACTATAGTAAAGAGAACTGGAAAAATACTGGAAGTGCCAGTTGGAATGGGCTTAGTAGGAAGGGTAGTAGATGGAACAGGAAAACCGATAGACGGAAAAGGACCAATAGAAGATATAGCCTACTACTCACCGGTTGAAAAGATTGCACCGGGGGTTGTAACAAGAAAATCTGTCCACGAGCCACTTCAAACAGGTATCAAAGCTATTGACGCAATGATACCTATCGGAAGGGGTCAAAGGGAGCTGATAATCGGTGATAGGGCTACAGGTAAAACAACAATTGCAATAGATACAATACTAAACCAGAAAGGGGAAGATGTTTACTGTGTATATGTGGCAATAGGACAGAAAAGGGCGGTAGTTAGACAGATAGTTGAAACTCTACAGAAACACGGAGCTATGGAATACACAACAGTTGTTGCCGCTACTGCGTCTGACCCTGCAACAATGCAGTATATCGCACCATTTGTAGGTTGCACAATAGCAGAATACTTTAGAGATAACGGAATGCACGCCCTTATTATATACGACGACCTAACAAAACACGCTTACGCTTACAGACAGCTATCCCTACTACTTAGAAGACCACCGGGTAGGGAAGCGTATCCGGGAGATGTTTTCTACCTACACTCCAGACTACTTGAAAGGGCGGCTAAACTAAACGACGAGCTTGGGGCAGGTTCACTGACAGCCCTACCAATTATTGAAACACAAGCCGGTGATGTTGCCGCATACATTCCAACTAACGTTATATCCATTACAGACGGTCAGATATTCCTTGAAACAGACCTTTTCCACAAAGGTGTAAGACCTGCTATTAACGTTGGTCTTTCCGTATCAAGGGTTGGAGGAGCGGCACAGATTAAAGCAATGAAACAGGTAGCAGGAACACTTAGATTAGAGCTTGCCCAGTTCAGGGAGCTTGAGGCTTTCGTCCAGTTTGCATCTGAGCTTGATAAGGCAACACAGCAACAAATCGCAAGGGGACAAAGGTTAGTAGAGCTACTAAAACAACCTCCAAACAAACCAATACCAGTAGAAAAGCAGGTGGCTATCATATACGCAGGAACAAAAGGATACTTAGATGATGTTCCTGTAGAGGCTATCCAGAAGTTTGAACAGGAGTTTTACACATTCCTTGACACAGAAAAGCCTGAAGTCCTTGAGCTAATAAGAATGGAGAAAAAACTTACAGATGAGATAGAAGCTAAACTGAAAGAGGCTATAGAAGAGTTTAAAAAGAAAGTAGCCTTTTAGAGAGGTAGAGGATAATGGCAAAACTCTCACCAAGGGATATTAAAAGAAAGATACAGGGTATTAAAAACACCCAGCGTATAACAAAGGCTATGAAGGCGGTTTCCGCCGCCAAACTTAACAAAGCAAGGGCTATGCTAAACGCCACCCGCCCCTATTCAGAAAGGCTTTACGACCTGATAAACGACCTTGCAATGTTTGTAGACAGGGATATACACCCACTACTAAAAGTTAGAGATGAAAAAAGAATAGATTATGTTGTTATAACAGCTGACAGGGGGCTGGCAGGGGCGTTTAACTCCTATGTTATAAAAAGAACCCTTGCAGATGTCCAAAAGTTCCAAGAAGAGGGTAAGGAAGTAAACCTTATCCTTATAGGGAGAAAGGCTGTCCAGTTCTTTAAAAACAAAGGCTTTAATATAGCCCAAGAGTATGAAGATGTTTACAGGGACAACCTAAACCTAACCTTTACATCAAAGGTAGGTGGAATACTTGCAGAAAGGTATGAAAACGAAAAGATAGACGCCATCTACCTAATAAACAACGAGCTACTAACAACAGCCACATACGAAACCAAGGTAAGAAAACTGTTTCCTATAGAACCTGAGCTAAAAATAGAAAAGCTGTCAGAGTTATCAAGATACAACATTGAACCTTCTGCGGAAGATGTATTAGAAGAGCTGTTAAGAAGGTATATAAACTTCCAGCTTTACAGGGCATTGGTAGAATCTTCCACAGCAGAACACGCCGCCAGAATGATAGCTATGGACAATGCCACAAGGAACGCAGGGGAAGCCATTAAAAAATGGACTATCATATTCAACAAAGCAAGGCAGGAAGCTATTACAACTGAGCTTATTGATATTATTAACGCTTCCAATGCTATTAGTAAATAAAAGTAAAGACAGGAGGATATAAAGAATGGCTGATACTACAGGAAAAATAGTTCAGGTCGTAGGACCTGTTGTAGATGTTGAGTTTGAAACAGATGACCTCCCAGAAATAAGATGGGCATTAAAAACTGTTAGAATTGCCATTGATGACAGGGGGAACGAACAGAAGGAAGACCTGTATTTGGAAGTAGCCCAGCACTTAGGTGAAAAAAGGGTAAGAACGATAGCCTACGGACCAACAGACGGTTTAGTAAGGGGTCAAGAAGTTGAAAGTATAGGAGGTCCCCTACAGATACCTGTAGGTAAACCTGTATTAGGAAGGATTTTTAATGTGGTAGGTGAGCCTATTGATGACGGTGGTCCTGTAGAAGCAGAGGAAAGATGGCCTATATTCAGACCGGCACCTTCCTTTGAAGAGCAGTCTACTAAAGTGGAAATCTTTGAAACAGGTATTAAGGTTATTGACCTATTGGTTCCGTTTATCAAAGGTGGAAAGGTAGGGCTGTTCGGTGGTGCTGGAGTTGGGAAAACAGTTCTTATGCAGGAGCTTATCCACAATATAGCTAAGTTCCACTCTGGATACTCTGTTGTTGTTGGTGTTGGTGAAAGAACAAGGGAAGGAAACGACCTATGGATGGAGATGAAAGAAAGTGGAGTTCTCCCTTACACAGCTATGGTTTACGGGCAGATGAACGAGCCACCGGGAGTTAGATTTAGGGTTGCCCAAACAGGACTGACAATGGCTGAATACTTTAGAGATGTAGAAAAACAAGATGTTCTCATATTTATAGATAATATCTTCAGATTTGTTCAGGCAGGTGCAGAGGTTTCAACACTACTTGGAAGACTGCCATCTGCCGTTGGTTATCAGCCAACACTATCTACAGACGTTGGTGAAGTTCAGGAAAGGATTGCATCTACAGTAAACGGTTCTATCACATCTATTCAGGCTGTTTATGTCCCAGCTGACGATATTACAGACCCAGCACCGGCATCTATCTTCGCCCACTTAGACGCTACAATCGTTCTACAAAGAAGACTTGCTGAGCTTGGTATATACCCAGCTATTGACCCACTTGAGTCTACATCAAAAGCCCTCGCCCCTGAGTATGTAGGTGAGGAACACTACTATGTAGCAAGGGAAGTCCAAAGAATACTCCAAAGATACAAAGAGCTACAGGAAATTATCGCTATCCTCGGTATGGAAGAGCTTTCAGAAGAAGACAAAGCTACAGTTTACAGAGCCAGAAAACTACAAAGATTTCTGGCACAGAAGTTCCACGTTGCTGAACAGTTCACAGGACAACCGGGTGATTATGTAAAGAGGGAAGATACAATTAAATCATTTAAACAGGTTATAGAAGGAAAATGTGATGATATGCCAGAACAGGCATTCTATATGGTAGCTGACTGTGAAGACGCAAGGAGAAAAGCAGAAGAGCTAAAGGCAAAACAGGGATAAACAGTTAGCTTGCAGAAAATCTATCAAGCCCTGCCTATCTCAGGTGGGGCTTTTTTATTTTTAGTTCAAAGTATAATATTTATCAAAACTTTTAGGAGGAGATTGTATGCAACAAGGTGGCGACCCTATGGGAAGTATTGTAGGTGCTGTTTTATGGATGGTTATACTTATAGCCATCTTTTACTTTTTACTTTACAGACCTCAGCAACAGCAGAGGAAGAAACATCAGGAGTTTTTAAACTCCCTTAAGAAAGGGGACAAGGTTATAACCTCCGGTGGGATTATCGGGGAGATAAAGTCTATAGAGGATAATATCGTTTTCCTTAAAGTGGCAGAGGGAACTATTATTAAGGTTCTAAAAACAGCTATCTCTGCTCCTTTTGAAGAGAAGAAGGAGGAGAAAAAGGACTAATCCCTTTTCATTTTTAGGATATTTGCGAAAACCTCAGGTATGCCGGCAGATAGGATTGATTTAACAGCTTTGTCCACATCGTAAGGTATTCTACGGAAGGTTATTTTTCCTGCTTCTGTATCAACTATTAGATATCCAGCCCTTGGGTCTTTATCCCGGGGCTGTCCCACACTTCCAACTGAGATAAGATACTGCTCCCCATCTTCCATACTATACTCTCCACCTGATTGGTAGATAACTTTGCCGTCAGGTTTTTTTACAAAAAGTATCTGTAAATGTGTATGTCCGTAAAAGCAAAACCTGTTATCAAAACAGGTAAATGTTTCCTTTGCGTCCCTTTCCGATGTTAAAAAGTGGTATGTGCCGGGTATTGTAGGCTCGTCGTGGGTAAGGATAAACTCCTTTTCTTCATAAAAGTTTTCAAGGCTGTTTATATAGTCAAAATCCTTTTGGGACAGTTGGTCGTAAGTCCAGTCTGCAGACTGTATAGCGTAAGGGTTGGGTAGTATTAGCTGTTCCGGGTCTGCTACAAATATATCATTTTCCCCTTTAAGTGTAATATCACAGTTTTCTTTAACCCAGTCTAAACATTCTTTAGGATACGCCCCAAAGTTTACTATATCCCCTAAACAGAATATTTTATCTACAGATTGGTTTTTTATATCCTTTGCTACCTCCTCAAGGGCGTGGATATTACCGTGTATATCAGACAGAACTGCTATTCTCATCTTTTTCTCCAGTATACTTTCTGTAAATGGCACTGAGGATACCGTTTATAAACTTTATACTGTCCTCATTATCAAGGTAGCATTTTGCTAAATCTAATATATCCATAAATACCCTACCTTTATCTGGCACTTCTGAAAAAACAAGCTCGTAAGTTCCAAGTCTAAGTAAAGCCCTTTCAGGGTAGCCAAGTCTCTCCAACCGCCAATCTTTAAGGTGTTCTTTGATTATTTCATCTATTTCGTCAAGGGTATCATCAAGTCCCTTTGCTATGGAGTAAACATACTCAAGTGTTTCTGGGGAGAGTTTGTCCTTTATATCCTGTATATGTTCATTTACTATCTCAAATAGGTCGCCACCTTTAATATCATAGGTATACAAAGCCCTAAAAAGGATTTCCCTTGCCTTTTTTCTGTATCTACCTGATTTTTCCTGCTTGTCCATCTTTTAGACTATACCCTTTAGGACATTTGCCATTTCTATTGCAGACAGGGCGGCATCAAAACCTTTGTTCCCCATCTTTGTTCCAGCCCTTTCTACAGCCTGCTCAAGTGTATCTGTGGTAAGGATACCGTAGGCGATGGGGATTTCTGTTTCTAAGCTGACTTGGGCAATCCCTTTACTTACCTCTGCGGCGACATAATCAAAGTGTGGGGTTGCACCCCTTATAACAGCACCAAGGCAGATTACAGCATCATACTTTCCTGTTTTTGCCAGCTTTTTTGCTGTAAGTGGTATCTCAAATGAACCGGGGACTTTGACGATGGTAATGTTATTTTCCTCTCCACCGTGTCTAAGTATACAGTCTAAAGCCCCTTCCAGCATCTTTTCTGTTATAAGACTGTTAAACCTGCCGACTACTATGGCAAACTTTAACCCTTCTGCGTTAAGCTGTCCTTCTAATATCTTCATTGTTAGCCCTTCCTACAGGTTGTTAACTACTTTTTTAACTGTTTCTATAATATACGACACTTCGTCATCTTTCAAAGCTGGGTGGACTGGAATTGCAAATATCTCTTTGGACACCTGTTCCCCAAATGAACAGTCTAAATGCTCAGCTCCCCTTAGCTGGTGTAATGTATATTCGTAGTATATCCTTGCACCTATGCCGTTTTCTATCAGTTTTTCTACTATCTGGTCTCTCTGTGGGTGTCTCAGGGCGTATATATGGTAGACGTGTTTTCTACCTTCAAACTCTTTAGGTAGAACCAGACCGGGTAGGTCTTTAAACTCCTCATTGTAAAGTTGGGCTATCTTTCTTCTTTTTTCGTTGTTGTCATCAAGTTTCTGCAGTTGCCAGTATCCTATACCTGCTTGAAACTCTGTTATCCGTAAGTTTAACGCCGGGTGGTTTCCAAACTCTATCCAGTTTGATATTTTTTCATCAAGGGATACCCTGTTGGTTAAGATTGCTCCACCTTCTCCCATTGCCACATTTTTTGATGCATAGAAACTAAAGGCTGACATATCACCAAGGTTTCCGGTTTTTTTCCCTTGATATTCTGCACCGTGGGATTGGGCGGCGTCCTCAAGGACAAGTATATTCTTCTCTTCACAAATCTTGTTTATTTTTTCCATATCTGCAGGTTGTCCAAATAGGTGAACCGGTATTACCACCTTTGGGTTGTATTTTTCTACTGCCTTTTCCAGTTGGAATGGGTCTAAACAGTAATCCTCTCCTATATCCACAACTACAGGCTTTCCACCTGCTAATATAACAGCGTCTATTGTTGCCATAAAGCTCATTGATGGGACTATTACCACATCTTCCTGTGAGTTTATTCCAAGGGATTTTAGGGCTATGTATAAAGCCGCTGTTCCGCTACATACCGGGTGGCAGAATGTTGCCCCTATGTAATTACTGAAACTTTCTTTAAATTTGATTGTCCATTTTCCACGGGTTATCTGCCCGCTTCTGATTATCTGTAAAACAACCTGTTCCTCTTCTGCTCCAAATACAGGTTTTATAATTGGTATCATTTACCTACCCCTTTAGGTTTATTTTTTCAAACTCCCTTAGTATATTTAAAGCTCTGTATGAACTTTCAAAAGATGGTGATTGTATAAACTGGTTTATCATCATCTCCAGTTTGTCCTTTCCGTCCCCTTCTAAAACCTTTCCGTCGTCTGTATATATTTTATCTTGGTGTAAATCTACCCTTACTGTCTTATCTCCCTGTATTATCCATTCCCTACGGACTGTAGGATTAGACCAAGCTACCTGTATAAAAAAGTCTGATACTTCTGTTTCCCCTTCTAAACTTACCTTGTCCCCTTCATCTTTTACATCTTTTATTTTAAACTGTCCAAACAGGTATCCAAGTATATAAAGGTCGTGCCAAGCAAGGTCGTAAAGTGGGTTTATATACCCCCTACCTTTGTTAAGTCTGTATCCTTCTACTTTGTGTATCCCTTTAGGTAGGGAGAGGTTTCTAATACTGCTGGCACGGAGTTCTATCTCTGATACAGCTAAAACTGTGTTGTTTTTGTGGGCTAACTCTATTGCTTCCTCCAACTGGTTAGGGCTGAGGGCTGGTGGTTTTTCCACCATAACATTTACACCCCTTTTAAGCCCTTCTATAGCAATAGGTATATGGTGTTGTGGGGCTGTTGCTACAAACATATATCCTATCTTTTCTTTTTCTAAAGCCTCTTTCAGGTCTGTATATTTTTTTAAACTGTCTGGATACTGGGAAAGCTGGTTTTCATCTATATCTATAAGGATAGGGTCTAATCCCATTATCTCAAACTTTTTTATGTATTTAGACCCCATATTTCCTGTTCCTACTATGGCAACCTTCAACAAATCCCTCCTGTGTTTTTTATAAAAATATAAAAGCAAAAAAAATGCCACTTCCCCTGTTTGTAGAAATAGGGTTTAAAGTGGCTGTTTGTTTTGCAGTTTTGCAAACTTTCTTATATTAGCCTGTATTCCTTTAGCGTTTCTTCCAGTTTCTTTCTGTTTTCTTCAGACATATAGTATAGTGGTAATCTAAGCTCAAGCTGGTCTATAAGCCCCATCATATACGCCGCTGTTTTTACAGGTATTGGATTTGTCTCTATAAAAAGGGCTTTAAATAGCTTCCAGTATTTGTTGTGTATCTCCCTTGCCCCTTCAAAATCCCCTTCAAGGGCTAATTTACACATTTTTGATATTTCTTTAGGGATTATGTTGTTTGCTACAGATATAACGCCTTTTGCTCCCATTGACATCATAGGTAATGTTAGCCCATCGTCCCCAGACAGTATAACCACATCTTCATTTGTAAGGTTTATCATCTCTGAAACCCTTGCCACATTACCGGTAGCCTCTTTTATACCGATAACATTAGGAAAGTCGCTGTAAAGTCTGGCAAATGTTTCAGGTAGCATATCAACCCCAGTTCTTGAAGGTATGTTGTATAGGATTAATGGTATATTGGTTTCTTCTGCTATAGCTTTAAAATGTTGGTATATACCTTCCTGTGTAGGTTTATTGTAGTAAGGGACTATCTGTAATGAGGCATCTGCCCCTATTTTTTCTGCAGATTTTGTTAATGCTACAGCTTCGTGGGTAGCGTTCGCCCCTGTTCCAGCTATAATGGGGATTTTTCCCTCTGCATACTCAACTGCTAACTTTATTAACTCTTCATGTTCAGGGAAGGTTAGTGTAGCACTTTCCCCTGTTGTCCCTGCTACAACAATTGCGTCTGTCCCATTATCAATATGGAACTGTATTAATCTTTTTAGGGAATTTTTATCTAACTCCCCGTCTTTAAACGGGGTTATCAACGCAACAATAGACCCTTTAAACATTACTCTCCTCCATAAAAAGGTATCAAAACAGATACATTAAATATAATATCATCAAAGTTAGTTATATTTGTAAGATAAGAGAGAGCTTAATTGGAAATAAAAAAAGCCCCCAGATGGGGGCTTAAGTTGGTTTTAGATTATTTCTTTTCAGGTTTGTCGTCTATTGGAACTGCCGGGGGCATTCCAAGTGTTAAAGCCCTTTTTCTTTCTATCATATAGTAGAGAACTGGAACAACAACAAGGGTTATAAGTGTAGATGCCCCTGTTCCGAATATTAACGCTATTGCAAGCCCGTTAAATATTGGGTCAAAGATTATAACAAACGCCCCAACTATAATAGCCGCCGCAGTTAGTAGTATCGGTCTTGTTCTAACTATACCAGCCTCAAGTAGTGCTTCTTCAACGGAGTATCCCTCTTTTAGTTTATCTTCTGCAAACTGGACAAGGAGTATGGAGTTTCTCAGGATAATACCTGCAAGGGCGATAAATCCTATCATAGATGTTGCTGTAAAGAACGCTCCCATTAGCCAGTGTCCGGGAACGATACCAACAAGGGTAAATGGTATTGGGGACATTATAACAGCTGGCATTCTAAACGAACCAAACCACCCAACAAGTAGCATATAAAGGACAACTATTGCCACTGCAAACGCTATACCCATATCCCTAAATGTTTCGTATGTAATCTGCCACTCACCGTCCCACTTGATATAGTATTGGTCTTCAACCTCAGGTTGGCGTGTTAACAGCTGGACAAGAGGTTTTCCGTCAGGTGTTTCAAGTTTTTCAAACTTATCCCACAGGTCAATAATCGGGTAAACTGGGGAACCGATTGTGTCGTTTATGTTTGCTATAACATACACGACTTTCTGTAGGTTCTTTCTGTATATATCGTGCTGGGTTTTACCCTCTTCCACTTTTACAAATGTTCCAATTGGGATACCACCTTGGGGGGTTGGTATCTTCATTGCAAGTAGTTTTTCAAGTGAGGTTCTGCTTTTGTCATCAAGTCTAACCACTATATTTACAGGGTGTAAATCCTTTTCAGAGTGGATAAATCCTACTGCGTGTCCTGCAAGGGCTACCCTCATTGTTTTAACCAGCATCTCTTCGTTTAACTGATACTTCCTTACCTTTTCCCTGTCTATTTTAAGGATATACTCCCTTTGTGGTAGGTTGGCGTATATACCAACATCTACAATTCCCGGTGTTTCTTCAAAAATCTTTTTAATCTTGTAGGCAAGCTGTAGCTGTCCTTCGTAGTTTGGACCATAAACCTCAACAACTATTGGTGATAGGACAGGTGGTCCCGGTGGTGGCTCAACAACTGCCACATACTTTGCCCCGTTTTCTTTAGCTATCCTTGCTATATCGTCCCTAATCCTTTCTGCTATCTCGTGGGACTGGGCTTTCCTTTCGTGTTTTCCAATTAGGTTAACCTTTATCATCGCATAGTAAGGGGCTTCCCTTAGGTAGTAGTGTCTTGCCAGACCGTTAAAGTCAAATGGTGCAGGGACACCTGCGTAAATAACATAGTTTTTAACCTCATTTACATTTTTTACATAGTCAGCAAGTTTCTTTGCCACAAGGTAGGTTCTTTCTACAGGTGTTCCCTCTGGCATATCTAAAACTATAAACAGCTCACTTTTGTTGTCGTAAGGTAGCATTTTAACAAGGACATACCTTTTAACAAGTAGTCCTACAGAGAAAACAAGTAGTAATCCCATTGCCCCTAAGAATATCCATCTTTTAAGTCTACTTTTGAAAAGGGGCATATATATTTTTTCAAACAGTTTGGCTAAAAAGCCTGCTGTTCTTTCCTCTTCCTTTTCAAGGTCTTCAGGTGTAAGGGTTTCCGCTTCGTGTTTTAGCCATCTTATTGCCAGATAAGGTGTAAGGATAAACGCCACAAGCATAGAGAAGAACATTGCCACAGAGGAGTTAATAGGTATAGGTCTCATATAGGGACCCATCATACCTGTAACAAATGCCATTGGAAGGAGTGCAACAATAACTGCAAATGTGGCTAGTATTGTAGGGTTTCCAACCTCGTCTGTTGCTACAACCGCCGCCTCATCTGGGGGCAGTTTTCTCATCTCAAACCATCTGTGTATATTTTCAAGAACAACTATAGAGTTATCAACAAGGATACCTATGGAGAATATTAGTGCGAATAGTGTAACCCTGTTAAGGGAGTAGCCATACATCTCACTTAGGAATAGGGCTATTGCCAGTGTAACAGGTATTGTTACCGCAACGATTAAACTTTCCCTCCAGCCTAATGTAACGGCTATAAGTAGGACTATGGAAAATGTGGCAATAAGTAGGTGTTCTATCAGCTCGTTAGCTTTTTCTGTAGCTGTCTCTCCGTAGTTTCTGGTTATCTTTACGTGTATACCCTCTGGTATAACTTTCCCTTTTAGGTTTTCAAGTTTGTGTAAAACATCTTCGGCTACTATAACAGCATTACTTCCTGTTTTCTTTGCTACGGCAAGGGTGATTGCGTTGTAAACCTCACTTCTGTCCCCTTCCCCGTGGACACCGTATCCAAATCTAACATAGTTTGTTATTTCCCCTTCACCTTCAAAAACCTGTGCCACATCTTTAATAAATATTGGTTTTCCGTTGTAAACGGTAATAACGACATTTTCCACATCTTTTACTGTTTTAAGGAATTCACCTGTTCTTACCTTTACCCTGTAGTTGTTCTCGTCAAACTCCCCAGATGGAAGGGTAAAGTTTGCCTGTTGTAAGGATTGTATAACCTGTGGAAGCATAATGTTGTAAGCGTTTAGCTTTGCTGTGTCAAAGTATATGTATACTGTTTTTGGCTTTGAACCGATTATAGTTGTTTCTGATACATTAAGTAGCTGTTTTATTTCGTCCTCTACCTGCTCAACAACCCTTCTTATTTCGTAAGAGGTATATTTATCACTGTAGAATGTTAGGGACAGTATTGGAACATCATCAATGGATTTAGGTTTTATTATCGGTTGCATTGTTCCCGGGGGCATTCTATACATATTGGAGTTTAGCTTACTGTAAAGTCTTACAAGGGCGTCTTCTGGGTCTGAACCTACATAAAATCTAACTGTGGTTATACCAAATCCGTCCCCTGCGTAGGAGTATACATACTCAACCCCCGGTATCTCCCACATTATTTTCTCAAGTGGTTTGGTTATCATTTTGTCTATATCTTTAGCCTGTGAACCGGGAACAGGTATCATTATGTCAATCATAGGGACTACAATCTGTGGCTCTTCGTCCCTTGGGGTTGTTAGAACAGCGAAAAGCCCCATTAACAGAGATGCAAGCACAAGTAGTGGGGTAAGTGGTGAGTTTACAAAGGCTTTTGCTATTTTACCTGCTAATCCATACTCTCTTTTTTTATTGTCCATTATAGACCTCCGCTTTCAGTGGTTTAACGAACCTTGCAACCTTCACAGGCTTGCTCAACACCGGACACAACAATTACATCACCGGGTTTTAGTCCAGACAGTATTTCCACTTTTCCGTCTATCTCTTCACCTACTTTTACAAATGTTAGGTGGGCTATTCCTTTCTCGTCTACAGTGTATACCGCATCAAGCTGTCCCCATCTAACCAACGCAGATTTTGGTATTAGTATCTTCTCCTCTTCACCTATTTTTATTCTTACCTTTCCATACATTCCCGGTTTTAGTTCAGGGTCAAATGGTAGCTCAGCTTTTACTTTAAATGTTCTGTTTACAGGGTCTACACTGTTGCTTTTCTCTATTACTGTGGCATCGTAGGTTTTTCCTATAGTTTCTACATTTACTTCTATTGTGTCTCCTATATTTACGCTGTTTATAAGTTTTTCATCTACCATTGTAAGGAAGCGTAGGTTTTTATCCCCGATTATAAATATTGGCATTCCCGGTGCCGCCATATCTCCCACATCGTTCATTTTCTTGATAACCACACCGTTAAATGGGGCTTTTACATATGCGTATCCTTGCATAATCTTGATGTAGTTAAGTTTTGCTTTTACCTGCTTTTCTTTTGCATCAAGCTGTTTAAGTTTAGCTTTTATTGCGTCAACCTGTGCCTTTGCCCCTATCATCTTTGTTTCAATCTCTTCAAGTTGTTGCTTTGATACTGCGTTGTCTTTATACAGGTTTTTGAACCTTTCGTATGTTCTTTTTGCAAACTGGTAGCCTGCCTCCGCCGCCTTTAATCCAGATTTAGCCTCTTCCCTTGCTTTAGCTAACTCTTCCAGTCCAGCTTTTGCCTCTTTTATGTTTTGTTTCAGCTCACTGTCGTCTAAGACCGCCAATAGCTGTCCCTTTTGGACAGTATCCCCTTCTTTTACTTTTATATCTAAGATTTTTGCCATTAGTTTTGTTGAAACCTTTGCGTAGTTGTCTGCTATAACAGAACCGTCTACTTGATAGGTTTTTTCAACCCTTGTTGTTTTTACTACCATTGTAGGTAGGTTTACCACTTTTTTTGCTTCTTCTTCTGCGTAGCCCGGCTCAACCCTTGGTGATAGATAACCTCCAATCCACAGGATAAAAACGGCTATAGGTAGAACGAAAAACAGGATAAATCTAACTACACTTCCCATTATTTGTCTCCTCCGTTGTTTTCTTTTAGTTTTCCTGCTTGATACTTAAGTTCTAACAGGGATACTTTTGCATCATAGGTTGCTTTTGTTTTTTCAAACTTTATCTGGTCATACATTGTTTGTGTATCCAGCAGGTCTATCATTGTTGCCATCTGGTTCTTGTATCTTTTTTCTGTTATTCTTAGGACTTCCTCTGCGTATTTTAGGTTGTCCTCGGCAGTTCTAAGTCTGTCCTTTGCTGTTAATAGCTCTTTGTATGCTTTGAATACATTAAACTTTATAAACTCTTCAAAGCCTTTTTTCATACTTGAATACTGTTTGTATGTTTCCTGTGCCGCCTTGTATTTGTTGTAGGTTTGTAAGCCGTCAAATATTTTCCAGTTAAGGGCTACCCCTATTAAAAATCCTGTTCCATCTGTTCCAAGTGGGTTTCCTTTATCGTCCATCTGGTAAGCCCCAAATGCCCCTATTGTTGGCATCATATCAGCTTTTTGGAATTTAGCGTATCTTTTTGCATTTTCAACCCTTGTTCTAAGGGCTATTAGGTCTGGTCTTTCCCTTAGTGCTACTTCCTGCCAGTATCTAACATCTTTATCTGTATCTTCAAATGTTAGCTGTCCTACCACATCTATCTGTGATGGGTCAGCGTTATCTATTCCCATTGCAAGTAGTAATCCCCTTTTTGCTATTAGGTATTGGTTTTCTGCTTCTGTGATTTTGCTTTTTACTTTTGAGAGGTAAACTTTAGCCCTAAGGACATCTGCGTATATTGCCAGTCCGTTGTCATACATTAATTTTGCAGTTTTGTAATGTTTTTCAACACTTTTGTATGCTTGGTTTGCCAGTTTTATAGCCTCTTTTGCAAGTAATGCTCCGTAGTATGCCCTTTTAACATCGTATATAACCTTTTGTTTTTTTCTTTCCACATCGTATTTTGTAGCCTCGTATTCTTTCTTTCTCATCTCTATTCCGGTGGAGATTTTTCCACCTGCCCAGATAGGTAATTGGAACTCTATTTTTGTCTGCCAGTTGTTCCATTCTGGATAGGTAGGTGGCTGGAACATTGGCATTGGCATCATCATATTCATTGCTGTCATATCAACATACTTTGCTGAGGACATCATTGTTAGACGGTGCTGGTTTAACTCGTTCATCATAGCCCAACCGGCTATGTTTGTTCTCATAAACATCTCTGTAAATGTGATTGTTGGATACCTTAGTCCTTTTGTTGCTTTATACTCTAACTCTTTACTTTTTAGCTTTCTTTTTTCTGCTTGTAGTTCATAACTGTTTTTGAGGGCAATCTGTATAGCCTCTTGGAGTGTTATCTCTTTTGCCTGTGAAACCGCTACAACCAGTAGGAAAAAACCTACAACCAGCCTTATTTGTTTCATACTTCACCTCTCTGCGGTTATTCTGTGATAAGAATATTAGAATATGATTATATACCCAACCCTAACCCTTTGCAATAGAGATTAGGGATACAAAAGTTAAGCATAAATTTTGCTTTAATGTGTTAGTTTTTTAAAGGGGTTGTTTTATGTTGATGTGTCTAACTGTTGCGTGTATATTTTGAGTAGATGTTGAACTGTTTTGAAATTGCTTAATAAAAACATAAAAAGGGGAGAAGATGGAGAAAAAGAAGTGGCGGACGGCGATAAGCTGGCATTTTGGAGATGAGGCTTATGTAAGGGGGTATAACCTACGGGAGTTAATAGGTAGGCTTTCTTTTACAGAAGCAATATATCTGGTTTTAAAAGGTGAGTTGCCTACAGAAAGGGAAAGGAAAATGCTTGATGCGG
>JAADEV010000058.1 GCA_013153295.1 Aquificota bacterium
TTGCCGTTTCTAATATCCTCTATAGCCTCTTCAATAGTATTAAACTTAAACTCTTCCATTTATCCCCACCTTAATTTGTGTTTTACTATTAAAAGATATTCTAAAAATATATTTTTGGTAGTACTTTATAACTATGAGGTGTGTTAGTGTGTGTTGTGTTGTTGTGGTGTATAAATATCTACCAAACAGTTTGATATGGAGGGTAGACGATGAATGAAACCTTTGAGCTTGTGCTTACCATTGTTATCTTTGGTCTGGCGGCGTTGGTTATAGTTGGTTTAATGGTCTACTGGAGTAAAAACAACACAGTTGTTGATGAAAGGGATAAAAAGTATTACCAAAAGGACGAAAAGAAAAACAACTAGTAAGGTTGCATATCATTATGTAATGTTTAAACTTAATAAAAGAGTATAACTGTTAATAACACTATAGGAGACTAAGATATGCCTGTAAACCAGATTATCTTTTACCAAAAGGAAGAGATAAACTTTAACAACCTTAACCTTGTTTGTCAGTTAGCTGAAAAGCTACAGAAAAAACTTACAGTTTTTGTGGAAGCTGTCCCTGAAGAAGATATACAGAAAACTGAAGAAAAACTGAAGAACTGCAACGCTGAAACGGAGATTAAGGTCGGCTTTGAGCTTGATGTTGTAGAAAGGGAAAAACCAGACCTACTTGTGATAACACAGGAAAAAATCTCACCACTTGAACACGTTTTTAAAATAACCTCCTCTGAAAGGATAGCCAAAAAGATAGATGAAGTAAACCTGATTATGCTACAGGAAGACGCCAACCAGCTGAAAAAAGTCCTAATAAATATAGACAGGGAAACGGCTACAACATTCTTTATACAAACTGCCTACACCTTTGCCAAAAAGTTAGAGGTTGAGTTTGATTTTATAACCTGTTTCCACGAGACATTTATAGAATACCGCCTCAGGAAAACCCACCCAGAGGAGGAGGCTAAACAGCTTGTAGCAGAGCTTTTTAAAGAGCATATAGAAGATGTTGAGGAAAAGATAAAAAAAGCCCTTAACTTACCGAAGGTTAAACTCCTTGTGATAAAGGGAGACCCTAAGAAGGAGATACCATACTTTGCAAGGGTTAAAAACTACGACCTGTTAATAATAAACCACAATATAGAAGAAAGGGTTTCTTACATAGAAAACAGTGAAAAATCTATAGCCATATTCCAAGATAAAGAAGAAGAGGGGTAAAGCTGTGGAGCATCAAAGTATATTAGGAATGTTAGGTTTAGGTAGTAAGGAAGACCTTTACTGGATTTCTATCCTCCTATTTGTTGGCACCTATGTAATGATTATCTTAGAGAAATACTTCCACCGTGTTCCCGCCGCACTGGTAGGTGGAACTTTGGCAGTGTTCTTAGGGGTTATAACCCCTGAAGAGGCGTGGAAGTCTATAGACCACAACACAATGTTCCTCCTCATTGGAATGATGATTATTGTCTCTGTTCTAATAGAAAGTGGTTTCTTCTCTATACTGTCCTCCATAGCACTTAGGATAACAAAGGGAGACCCTTTTAAAATAGTCCTTACATTTACACTACTTACTGCTGTTCTGTCTGCATTCCTTGATAATGTGACGACAGTCCTGTTTATGATACCTATACTTATTACAATAACCAGAAAGCTGAAACTGAAACCTGTCCCCTATGTGATAGCCACAGTTTTAGCGTCAAACATAGGTGGAACTGCAACACTAATAGGAGACCCTCCTAACATAATAATAGGGTCTTTAGGTGGTTTTACATTTATGGATTTTATTGTGAATATTGCCCCTATTGTTGTTATAACACACATAGTTGGAACTATAGTTTTTATTGGAATGATGAAGATGCAGGGGCATTTAGACAGGAAAATAACAGATGAAGCGGAAATAAGAAGGATAGTAGAGGAACAGCGTATAGAGTATGATGTTATCCTTATGAGGAAAGGGCTTATAATCTTTGGTATTACCATTATCCTTTTCTTCCTGCACCATATACTACACCTTGAGGCTGGGACAATAGCCCTGTTTATGGCTTCTATACTTATGCTTTGGTCAAGGGAAGAGCCTGAAAAGATATTTGAAAGGGTTGAATGGACTACACTAATGTTTTTCTTAGGTCTGTTTGTGGTTATAGGCGGATTGGAACATACAGGGGTTTTTGAAGATGCCGCCCATCTGGTAGCAGGGATAATAAAAGACCCTATATCTGGAATACTTATACTTGGTAGCCTATCTGCAATAATATCAGGGATAGTGGACAACATACCATTTACAATGGCAATGTCCTATGTCCTGATAGATTTAAAGAACACTGCACCTTTTAATGTGGAGCCACTTTGGTGGGCATTGGCATTGGGGGCTTGCCTCGGTGGAAACCTTACAATAATAGGGGCTTCTGCAAATGTGGTCGCCGCAGGGCTATCAGAAAGGGAAGGCTACCCAATAAAGTTTATGGATTTTGTTAAACAGGGAACACCTGTAACAATTATAACTGTAATTGTTGCCCTTGGTTTACTGTGGCTTAAGTATAAGCTGTTAGGTGTTTAAATCTTTTTATTAAAAAGACCTTTCTGGTTCTGCTGTATAGTGCCAGATTGGTCGTATTTTTGAGGTTCTTCAAA
Source organism: Aquificota bacterium (assembly GCA_013153295.1). Taxonomy (GTDB): domain Bacteria; phylum Aquificota; class Aquificia; order Aquificales; family Hydrogenothermaceae; genus Persephonella_A. The sequence goes on from JAADEV010000058.1 coordinate 2,631, forward strand.
GATGGCGGAAAAGATTTCCTCTATAAAATGGGCATTTGCTACAGCAAGGTTAAGGTTGGTATCACTAAGCTGTTTTATCTCAAGTATCTTTTCCTCTAAACCCTCAAACTCCTCCCTGTCCATCTGGGAAATCTCATACAGTATTTTCCTTTTCTCCTCCACCACTTCCATAAGTTTGTCAGCTAAGTTGGTATCCTTAACAGATTTGATAAGTATCTCCTTCTCCTCAAGGAGTTTTTCCTTCAGTTTTTCCAACAGTGTTTCTGCCTTGCCCATTTCCACACCTTTAGACAGCCTTTTTAAATATACTACACCAAATTTAAAGGTTGTAAATTATCAAGATGCTGTTAAAATTAATAATTGATGCCGAAAATACAGTAAAAACAAAAGGTAGGAGGTTGCTATGACAAAGGGTTTACTTGACGAGATGAAAAAGCTACTGGAGATTATTGAACAGTATAAACAAGATGTTGAAATCCTTGGAACAAAAAAAGAGGGGTTAAAAAGTGTAAACACCCATATAGAGCTTGCCATTCAGGAAAGTGAAGAGGCAACCAAAAAACTTATAGACAATATTATGGGTATTACAAACAACCTTAAATCTGCATTGGAAAAGGTAGCTAAAATAGAGGACAGCCAGCTTAGGGAAGGGCTAAAAAAAGATTTGGAACAAGCCCTTACAGTCCTTACACAGTCTTTATCACTCCTTGAGTTTCAAGATATACTTTCCCAAAGATTGCTAAAAATATCAGATTTTATAACCGATTTAGAAAAGGAGATGTTAAAAATACTACTGCTGTTTGGAATAAGTGAAGAAACATCAACAGAGAAGAAAAAGGAGCTAAAGGAAAAGTTAGAAGAGCTTGAATGGAAAAAGGAAGTATCACAAAACGATGTGGACGATATACTAAAACAGTTTGGAATGTAAAACAAAAGAGGTAGGTAAAGATGAAGTTAGAGTTTAGTGATGATATGAGGGAGATTTTAGAGGAGTTTCTAATAGAAGCGGAGGAGATACTGTCAAACCTTGACCAAGACCTGATAGAACTGGAAGAGAACCCTCAGGACAAGGAACTGTTAAACAAAATATTCAGGGGAATGCACACCTTAAAAGGTGGGGCAGGTTTCTTAGGTTTAACATCAATAGTTGAGATAGCCCACAAGATAGAGGATATATTTAACCAGTTAAGGAACGACGAGCTTACCTTAACATCAGACCTAATGGATTTAATATTTGAGGGGGTTGATAGACTTAAAGAAGCTGTAGAGATGTTAAAAGAAAACGACGAGATACCAGATGAAGAGGATATACAGGACTACCTCAGAAGGCTTGAGCAGGCTTTAACATCTGCAGGTGGTTCAGGGGAGACGGTGATAGATGCAGAGGTAGTCCACAACGACGGCGATACAGAGGAGTTTGAGTTTGTTGAAGGTGTAGATGAAGATATAAAAGAGTTAATAAAAAAATACCCCGGTAAAGACCTTGGGGAAATACTGGAGGAGCTTATACTACTACCTCCAGATGAAAGACCGCCACTTGAGACAGTTGAAAAGTTAGAAAGGATAATAGCAGAGGGAAAAGATGTAAAAGACCTTATAAAACCAAAACAGAAAGAAGAAAAGAAAGAAGAGGAACAGGTAGAGACACCCCCACCGCCACCACCACCACCACCTACTCAGGAAAGCCAACAGCTACCACAACAGCAACAGCCACAGCCACAGCAGAAACAACAGCCACAACCACCTTCTAAAAAGAAAAAATCTGAGAAAAAAGAAGAAGTTATAAGGGTTGATGTTGAAAGGGTAGAGGTTTTAATGAACCTTGTAGGGGAGTTGGTGCTTGACAGGAACAGGATAGTAAAACTGGCATCTGGACTGGAAACCTCCTGTGAAAGCACAGACATAATAGAGGAGCTACTGGATTCCATAACAGGAATGAGCAGAACTGTAAGTGATTTACAAGACGCAGTAATGAAACTTAGAATGCAACCTGTTAAAAAGATATTCAGTAAATTCCCCCGTATTGTTAGAGACCTTGCTAAAAAGCTAAACAAAAAGGTTAACCTTGTCCTTGAAGGGGAAGATACGGAGATAGACAGGTCTATACTTGATAAATTGGAAGACCCGCTTATACACCTTGTAAGAAACGCAATAGACCACGGAATAGAGCCACCTGAGGAAAGGATAAAAGCAGGCAAACCTGAGGTAGGGACAGTTAAGCTGTCAGCATTTCAGGAAGGGGACAGGATAATAATCGCAATAGAAGACGACGGAAGGGGAATAGATGTTGAAAAGATAAAAAGAAAAGCTGTGGAAAAGGGAATAATATCCCCTGAACAAGCTGAAAATATGACAGAAAAAGAGGCTTACGAGCTGTTGTTTATGCCCGGCTTCTCCACAGCAGACCAAGTTAGTGATGTATCCGGTAGAGGGGTTGGAATGGATGTGGTAGCCTCAACAATCCACGCCCTAAGGGGAACAATAGAGGTTGAAAGTGAACCGGGTAAAGGAACAAAATTTATAATGAAACTACCCCTAACTGTGGCAATAATCAGGACACTTATGGTAGGGGCAAACCAGCGTATATTTGCAATACCACTTTACTCTGTTGTTGAGATAGTCAGATACGAGCCGGAAAATGTAAAACAGATAGGACAGTTTAAATCCTTTATGCTTAGGGACGAAGTTTACCTTCTGTTCAGCTTGAACGAGCTTTTTGAGATACCTGACACAGATGAAAAACAGTTTATAGTAATAGTAAAAGTTGGGGAGAAAAATATAGCAATAGCAGTTGAAGAGCTGTTTGGAGAGGAGGAAATTGTTATTAAGCCCCTTGGAAAACTACTTGAAAATGTGCAGGGAATAGCAGGGGCTACAATAACAGGGGACGGAAAGGTTGTGCTTATAGTAGATACAAACTCTCTAATAAACGATAAAAAATCTCAACTTGTGGGAGTATTGTGATGAGTGATATGGAAGTTTTAGGGCTTAGGGAGATAGAGAAGGAGGTCTCAACTGAAGAGAGACTTATAACATTCTACCTAAACGACGAGCTAATAGGGGTAAATATAAAAGATGTGATAAAAATAACAAAAGATGTTGATATAACCCCTGTCCCAAAAACGAAAAAATACATACTTGGTGTTATGAACTTAAGGGGTAATATTATCCCTATAGTAAGCCTTAAAAGGAAGTTTAACCTTACAGAAAGGGAAGAAGATTTAGAAAAACCTATGATTGTGGTAGTTGAAACAGAGCTGGGACATATTGGCGTGACTGTAGACAGGGTTGAAGGGGCTGTAAATATAAACCCAGATGAGATACAACCACCGCCTATGAACTCAATAGGTATAGACTCAGAGTTTATAGATGGGGTGATAATGATAGAAGACCCATCTGGGAAAAGGGAGCTACTTACCCTGCTGAACATAAAGAAGATATTTAAACCAGAGAACCTGTAGCATCAGGAGGGGATAATGGCTAAAAAGGATTTCTTACCAAAGATACTGGAAACAGGGGCAAACGAGTTAGAGATAATAGATTTTAGAATGTATGAGGTGCTGGACAACGGGGATATATACGAGTGGATACTTGGGGTAAATGTGGCAAAGGTAAGGGAGGTAACAAAAAAACCGGATAACATAGTAAAATCCCCCGGTTCACCACCGGAAGTTGAAGGTATCGCAAAAATAAGGGGGGAGATTGTCCCTATCGTTAACCTTGCGAAATGGATGAAGATAAAAGAGCCTGAAGGGGCTGGAAAATACATAATAGTAATGGAGTTCCTAAGGGAGATAGTAGGGGTTGTTGTCCACGAAGCAAAAAGGATTAGGCGTATAAAGTGGGCTGACATAAAAAAGCCCCCACCAAGTATAGAAGAAAGACTTGGGGGAAAGATAGTAGGTGTTATAGAGATAGAAGAGGGGAAACTGCTACTGCTACTTGACTTTGAAGGAATACTTGATGAGCTTGGAATGATAAAGATATTCGGTGTAGACGAGGATATACAGGACGAAGAAATAGAAAGAAAGGGACACTTTACCATACTTATACTTGACGACTCACCTGTAGCAAGGAAGATAATAAGACAGATACTTGAAAAAGATGGACATACAGTTTTAGAAGCATCAAGCGGTTTAGAGGGACTTGATATACTAAATAACTACCTACAAAAGGCGGCACAGGAAGGTAAAAACATCACAGACTACATACAGCTTATAGTTTCGGATATAGAGATGCCGGGAATGGACGGACTAACATTTACAAAAAAGGTTAAAGAACACCCTGAGCTTGGAAGGATACCGGTAATAATAAACACATCTTTAAGTGATAAAGCCACAGTGGACAAGGCAAAGTTTGTCCACGCAGATGCCCATCTGGTTAAATTTGATGCCCCAGATTTACTTAAACTGGTTCATAAATACGCAATAAAGAAACAATAGGAGGAAGAAAATGGCATTACCTGACAGGGATATTAAAATCCTCGTTGTTGACGATATGGCAACTATGAGGAGGATTATTAAAGGGCTATTGGAACAGCTTGGCTACAAAAACATTGATGAAGCTGAAGACGGAAAGGTAGCCTTACAGAAACTTAAATCCCAAAAGTATGACTTTGTAATAACAGACTGGAATATGCCAAATATGACCGGTCTGGAGTTGGTGCAAGAGATAAGGAAAGACCCTGAGCTGAAACATCTACCGGTTTTAATGGTGACAGCAGAAGCAAAGAAAGAGAATGTGCTAATGGCAATAAAAGCTGGGGTTAACAACTACATAGTAAAACCATTTACCCCAGAGGTTTTAAAAGAAAAGATAGAAAAGATATTTGCCGCATTGAAAAAATAATAAATAATACAGTATCAGGAGGTAGCCATGGGGCTTTTCGGGTGTAAAGATGTATACAAAACTGTGGAGCAGATGAAAACAGAGCTTGAAAGTAAAGAAAATCTGATAAAGAGACTGGAACAGCTGATTAAGGAAAAGGACGCAGAGATAAGCAGGCTAAGGAGGGAGGTGGAAGAGAAAACTGAACAGTTAGCCCAGTTTCAGCATAAACTTGAGGAGATACAGTCCCAAGTTTCCACAGTGGAGCAAACTGTAAAAACAAGTATACAGGATACTTGGAAGATACTTGACTTTTTACAGGAGGAAGGGGTATTTATCGCCTCCCCAGAGTTTAAGCCGGGAAATGAGGGAAATGAGCTTATATTTGTAAATAAAAGGGGTAAAGAGATACTCAGGGAGTTAGGGGAGGATATAAACAGGGTTTACGGCTTTTCAATAGACTGGGAACACCCTGAAGGAATATCTATACACAAATTCCACAAAGACCCTGAAAGGGTTAAACAGCTACTAAAGGAGCTAAAACCGGGGGAGGTTAAAAAGAACGCAGACATAGTTGTAGGAAACCACACAATACAGTCATACAGATTTGCAATTACAGATGAGGACGGAAATATAGTTGGATACGCCTCCACTTGGAAGGATATTACAGCTGACAGATACATAGACAAAATAATAAAAGACGCATCACCAAAACTGTCTCTAACCATATACGAAAATTCCCTTATCGGGGCAAGTGCTTACAAGATAAGGGACGAGATGAAACTGTTTAAAAACAACCTTGAAGGTATAGTAAACTCTGTAAACAACATTAGCAACGCAATATCTGAGCTGGCAAAATCCCTTATGGATGTCCAAAACGCCCAAGAGAACATAAACGAGCTTGTTAAAAAGGGAGCGGCATCTATAGACAAATCAGTATCAAACATAAAACAGTCTGTAAAAGTGATAACCAGACTTACAGACTCCACAGCTGAGCTTAAGAAGAGAATATCCGGAATTGAGCATATACTTGATGTAATATTAGAGATAACAGAGCAGACAAACCTACTTGCCCTAAACGCGGCAATAGAAGCGGCAAGGGCAGGTGAAGTTGGAAGGGGTTTTGCAGTTGTTGCAGATGAAGTCAGGAAGTTGGCAGAAAAAACATCAAAAAGTGCAAATGAGATTAGAGATGTGGTAATGTCCATAATGGAAGAGATGGAGAAAACAGAGGTTGAGGTTAACAATGTTAGGGAGATAATAAACGAAGGGGCTGACTACTCAGAGGAGATAGACGATATATTCAACAAGATACAGGAAGCAAGCCAAAGGATAACAGAGATGATAGTAAAACAGACAACCACAACAGAAGAACAGTCAAAGATGGTAAAAACAGTATCCCAAAACGCCGCAACACTGCTAAACTCAATAGACGATATGCTTGATATTGCTGTAGAGCTTGACCAGATAGCCTCATCAACATTTAGAAACGGTGAAGAGGTATGGAAGCTGTTTACAGAGCTTAAGAAAGAGGAAGCATTTGAGCTACTAACCAGAATAATAGAACACGCAGAATTCCTTGAAAATGTTATAAAAACAATAGAAGGTAGGGCAAACTTTATCCCACCAGACCATACCCAATGTGGATTAGGAAAATGGTATTACTCTGAGGGGCTTGTTAAGGCAAAAGAGTTTGGAGGGGAAGCTGTCAAAATAATGGAAGAGCTTGAGGAGGCACACACCAAATTCCACCAAGCTGGAACAGATGCCATAAAATACCACGAAGAGGGTAAACTGCAAGAAGCTAAGAAGAAAGTTGACGAAATGGTTGAACTTTCAAGGGTAATAGCGGATAATCTGGTAAAGCTATACCAGATATTCCTCAGTGAAAAAAGGGATTAAGGGGTGAGTATAAAGAAAAAACTTATACTCTCACTTATAGTAGAAGTAGCGGTAATATTTATACTAACTGAATATGTCCATATAAAAATAAAAGACTACCTACAGATACAAGAAGCAATACAGGTGGGGAGGGAGTATATAAACTTTTTTAAAGCTGTAAAGGTAGTCCAAAAATACAACCTGTCTGTGGACAGGGAAAGGTTGGCAGAAGAGATACAAAATTCCACTGTAGAAGGGGGGGATAACAAATACCTGTCCCAGATAAACCAATTAATAAGGTCTATAGCTGAAGAGATACCTTACTCAGATAACTACCAGATAGAGGAGGCTATCCAAAGGCTACAGGAAAAGGTAAACACCCTATCAAAGAAAGCAAGTAAGGAGATTTCCACTGCAACAACAGTTTTAGTGTTAATTCCACTTTTCAGCCTTATAATCATAGGGTTAGGGGCTTACACTACATATAGGGCAGTTGTAATCCCAATTAGAAAGATGATTAAAGTAATGGGGCAGGTGGAAAAAGGAAACCTTACAGTAAAACTCGCCCACAAAAAAGATGACGAACTGGGACAGCTTGGAAGGGCTTTTGACCACTTTATAGGCTGGATAAGGGAAACCCTATCAGACCTACTGGATAGAACATCTCAAGTGTCCACAAACTCAACAGTCCTTATTACAAACCTTACAATAACAAAAAACAAGAACCAAAAGATACAGAAACAGGCATTACACCTTGCAATGTCCTCAGAGATACTTTCCCTATCTGTTGACAATGTAAACAGACATATTAGAAAGGTTTACGACACAGTTAAAGATGTGGAAGAAAGGGCTACAGAAGGTTCAGATAAGATAATATCCTCAATAGCACAGGTTCAAGCCCTTGCCAGTGAAGTAATAGCCCTAAAGGATAATGTGGAAATACTATCAACCCAATCTGAAAAAATAAAAGAGATAGTTAGCACAATAAAGGCAATAGCCGACCAAACAAACCTCCTTGCCCTAAACGCGGCGATAGAGGCGGCAAGGGCAGGTGAAGCAGGTAAGGGTTTTATGGTTGTAGCAGATGAGGTTAGAATGCTTGCAAACAAAACAAAACTTGCCACAGAGGAGATAGCAAACACAATAGAAACAATCTCAAACTCTATGAAAGCCCTATCAAAACAGCTACAGGAAAAGTCTGCAAAAGCTGTGGAAGTTCAAGAAGCGATGAAACAGTCTGGAAAAACGATAGAGGAGATAAGGGAAAATATCCATACAATAACAGAGATAGCCAGTGAAATATCCACATTTGTTGAAGAACAGGAAGAAGCCCTAAATGTGGTAAAAGAAGAGGTGATGGAAGTAAGCAGGGAAACAGAGAGATTTAACCTTATATTCAAAGAGCTTGAAAATAGTGCCTTTAACACAGAGCAGACAATAGACAGTATAATCCAAAGAATATCCCAGTTTAAGTTAGGTGAAAACACAGTAATAAGTAAAGGGATAATACTGTTTATGGACTGGCTTATAAAAGTTCCAGAAATGGTAGAAACAAGAAGGTTCAACTATCTGGAGCAAACCCAGTTTTACAGATGGCTTACAACAGAGTTTAAACAGTTTACAGACAAACACAACCTATACCACTTCCATCAGAAACTAATAGAAACAGCAAGGAAGATAGACAAGGTAATAAAACAGCTTGAACAAGGAAGTATAGATATAGAAACAGCCCTAAACAGTATAAAAGAGTATGTCCAACAGTTTGGGGAAATACTGCAACAGATTAAAACCAGCATAGGTGCAAGATGACACAAACTATTCCATACGGAAGGAGATACAGCGGAGAAATAACCCTCGGAAGATACTGTGATAAGTTAGGAATAGATATGGATTTTGACCTTGTGTTCAGCGGGTTTGTGGAAGAGGCAGGGGAAGGGAACATACAGATAACCAAAGTAAACCCTTACAAAATACATACTGTCTTTAAAGAAGGATTAGAGTTTAAACTTTTTATCCCGCAGGAAAAGGATAACTACATAGCCCATTGTAATGTCCTGAAGGTTGATAAAGATAAGATAGTAGCAACAGTTGGTAAGCCGTATATGATAAAAGATAAAAGGCGTTTCCACCGTTTCAGCTTTTGCTGTAAAGATTTAGGCAGTTTCTCACTTTACAAAAATGGTAGACTTGTCTGTGAAGATGTATGTATAAATGAAATAGGGAGGGCAGGTGTTAGAATACTAAACCCCTGTGTAGGGGCTGTAAACAAAGGGGATACTGTGCAAGTAGTTAATCAGGATATAGAGATAACCTGCAAAATACTCCACTCCCAGAACAACAGTGGCGTCCAGATACTCGGTGCAGAAATAACCGAAACAAACACAAACTTGATAAACTACATAATAAACAAGTATATTAAAGTGGCAGAAGAAATTATCTATAAATTGGGATAAAAGTTGCCTGAAGAGAAAAAGAACAATAAAAACCAACAGAACAAAAGCCAGTTAAAGGGAGTGGAAAAAGCGGCTATACTCCTATCAATCCTCCCAGAACATATTACAGTTAATATCTTTAAACACCTTAAAGAACACGAAATAGAAAAACTTATAAAACAGATACTTAGTATGGAGCCTCCCTCACGGGAAACTGCAAGACAAATAATGGAGGAGGCATTTGAAACACTTAAGGAAGTAGCCCCTATTAAAATTGCCCCAGACAACCTGAAGAAAATACTTGAACAGGCTTTACCACCTGATAAGCTGGAAAAACTACTGGCTGAAACATTTACCATAGAGGAAGGGAAAGCAATTTTTAGAGAGCTTGAAAAGATGGACCCTAAATTTGTAGCCAGTATAATCCAAAATGAGCACCCCCAAGTAATAGCCCTTATCCTTTCCCAGCTTAAACCTGTAAAAGCGGCGGAGATAATCCAGTATCTCCCAAAAAGAATGGGTGTAACAAACCTACAGGAGGAGGTTATAAAAAGGATTGCCTCCATTGAGAAAATCTCAAGTGATATGCTTAAGATGGTAGCCTCCACCCTTGAAGAAGAGCTACTTACAGTAGGGGCAGGAAAAGAGGAAACATTAAGCGGTGTGGACATTGCCGCCGAAATTGTAAATGTGCTTCCTAAGGAGCTTGGACAGGAGATACTTGAGGATATTAGGAAGGAGAACCCTTCCCTTGCTGACACAATAGAAGAGAAGATGTTCAAGTTTGAGGATATTGTTAAACTGGACAACAGGGCTATTATAGAAATACTTAAGGTTGTTGATAAAAACGACCTGTTAATAGCCCTGAAGGGAGCGCCGCAGGAGATTATAGATAAATTCCTGTCCAATATGTCCAAAAGGGCGGCACAGATGTTCTTAGAGGATATGGAGATACTGGGACCTGTTAAAAAGTCAGATGTGGAAAATGCAAGGAAGAAGATAATAGCCACAATAAAGAGCCTGATAGAAAAGGGAGTTATAGAGTATGGTGCTGGGGAAGAAATGATATAAAGCGGGGTGTAGGCTATGTCAGACGAGTTCCTCTCCCAGGAGGAGATAGATGCCCTACTGGGAGGTAGCACAACAGAAGAGGAGCAAGAGGAAGAAAAGCCGGATATACGACCATTTGATTTCTCAGAAGTAGAGCATATAAAAAAAGGTGGTCTCCCCGGCTTTGAGCTTATATTTGAAAGGTGGATAAAGGTTTTCCGTGAGGAGGCAAGGAAGATACTCCCCCGTATCAATATGATAACCAAGGAAAACATATATATCACCCGTTTTCAAAACTTTATGCTAAAGATACCTATGCCCTCAAGCTACACAATATTTTCAATGAGACCGTTAAAGGAAAGTGCCTTACTTGTTATAGATGCAAGGTTGGTTTTTACAGTAATAAGCGTTCTATTTGGAGGTCCAGCAAAGCCCTTTAAAGTTGAAGGTAGGGAGTTTACAAAGTTAGAGATGAGGGTGGTGGAAGATTTTATAAACGCCGCTTTAAAGACCTACGAGCAGGTTTGGGACGCCTTTTACCCTATAATGATTGAGATAAAATCAATAGAGTTAAACCCAAGCCTTGCAAGGATAGTCTCCCCAAATGAGAAGGTTATAATCGTAGAGTGTAGAATGGATATAGACGGCTACGAAGCTCCATTTTATTTTTGTTTTCCACAAAGTATGTTTTTACCTATAAAGGATATAGTTTACTCACAGGTAGCATTTACAGAAGACCCTGTATGGAGAAAAAATATAGAGGATAAAGTAAAAAAGATAAATGTAAAAGTAGGGCTTGAACTTACCAGAATGAAGTTTAAAGTTAAAGATATACTACAGTGGGAAGAGGGAACAGAGCTAAACCTGTATGTTAGCCCAGAGGACGAGCTTAAACTGTTTGTGGAAGATAAACATAAGTTTTACGCAAAACTTGGAAAACTTAACGATAAATACGCCGCAAAGATAGTAAGACCTGTTTTTGAAGAGGAGCAGTAAAGATGGCAGAGGAAGAAAAGAACAACAACCAAGAAGAGCAGGAGGCTTTAGACCAAGAGAAATTAGCTGAAGAGTGGGAAAAGATGGTTCAGTCCAGTGCAGAGGCGGATACTGAAAGGGAAGAGGAAAAAGCCCAGCAGGAAGAGGATGAACAGGTAGAACAGGACGAGCTTGCAAAACAGTGGGAGCAGATGATACAGCAACAGCAGGAAGGGGAAAGCCACCAAGAAGATGGAGGAGTAGACCAAGAGAAGTTAGCTGAAGAATGGGAAAAGATGGCACAGGCATCTGCCCAAGAGGTAGACCAGAATGTTGACCAAGAGGATTTGGCGAAACAGTGGGAGGAGGCGTTAACCCAGCAGGCAGACCAGCCTCCTATTGGTGAAATAGAGGGTATAGAGAAGGAAAAGTTAGACATACTTATGGATATACCCCTTGAGATTTCCGTTGAGATAGGTAGCACAGTAATGCCCCTTGAGGAGATACTTAAACTTAACCCAAACAGTATTGTTGAGCTTGACAGATATATAGACCAACCTGTTGATATAAAAGTAAACGGCAAACTGATAGCAAAAGGGGAGCTTTACACAGTGGAAAACAACTTCGGTATAAGGATAACCAGCATAATCACCGTTCAGGAAAGAATGAAGCTGTTAACAAATGGGGAAAGTTAGCCCTTTAAAAGCTGGGCAAATCTGTCCATTCTAAGCCTTGCTTTACCCTCAAACCTGTAGTCCATCGTTTGCCCTAACTCCCTAAAACGCCTATACCCTGTGTAAGCTACCATACCACCGTTGTCTGTGCATAGATACATAGGAGGGAAGTATACCTGTATACCCTCCCTTTCAGCTACTTCATTAAACCTTTCCCTTAACCTTGAGTTTGCAGATACACCGCCGGCTACCACAATTCTGTTAACACCTGTTTCCCTTAAAGCGTCTAAACTTTTTGATACAAGGGTATCAACAACAGCTTCCTGAAAGGATTTGGCAATATCCTCCTTTTTATACTTACCGGTCTCAACAGCCCTTAACACCGCACTTTTTAGACCTGAAAATGAAAAGTTAAACCTGTTTTTCCCCTTTTCCCCAACAAGTGGACGGGGAAACTTTATAACCTCTTCCCCCTCCTTTGCAAGTTTGTCTATTACAGGACCCCCCGGATACCCTAAGCCTAACATTCTGGCAACTTTGTCGTAAGCCTCACCTACCGCATCATCTAAAGTTCCACCAAGGTATATATACTCCCCGAAGCCTTTTACCAGATACATCTCTGTATGACCACCTGATACAACAAGGGACAGGAACGGGAAGGGTATTTCCTTTTCTATAAAAATTGCAAATATATGGGCTTCTATGTGGTGGACAGGGATTAACGGTTTACCTGTAGCCCAAGATAACCCCTTTGCCCCGCTAATACCTACAACAAGTGAGACTATAAGCCCCGGGGCTACAGTTATTGCTATACCGTCCACATCTTTAAGGGATATATCTGCTTCCTTTAAAGCAGTATCCAAAACAGGGAGGATATTTTTTGTATGTTCCCTTGCCGCTAAATCTGGGTAAACCCCACCCCACTGGGAGTGGAGGGAAACCTGCGAAGAAACCACATTTGAAAGTAATCCCTTTTCTGAAGAGTAAACAGCTACCCCTGTATCATCACAGGAGGTTTCTATCCCTAAGACTATCATTTCTCCGTTAGAATTTTTATTACATTTACACCAGCTTCAAGCTGTGGGTCGTTTACTTTAACCTTTTTCCCAAGTTTCTGGTCTTTTTCCGCCTCAAGTCTTTTTAAATCCTCCTCCTTACTCATATGGACAACAATATCAGGGGTAATACCTTTATTCATAATCTTTCTACCCTTTGGGGTGTAGTAGTAAGCTGTTGTTATCTTTACACCTGAACCGTCTGAAAGTGGTATTAATGTTTGGACAGAACCTTTCCCAAATGTTCTATCCCCTACAGATATAGCCCTGTTATTGTCCATTAAAGCCCCTGTAAGTATCTCTGACGCACTGGCAGACCCTCTGTTTACAAGTATAACTATAGGAATATCAAGTGGGATTATAGGCTTTCTTTGGGAGTAAAACTCCTCGTTTGCGTTTGGCATTCTGCCTTTTGTGTAAACAATTAAATCACCTTCTTTAAGCAACATATCACTTATTTTTACAACACTTGCAAGTAAACCGCCGGGGTTGTTCCTAACATCTATTATTAACCCTTTTTTATCCTTAAACTTCCTTAAAGCCTTTTCAAAGTCTGATGCAGTATTTTCCTGAAACTGGGTAATTCTGATGTATCCAATCTTTCCGTTTTCCAACTCTTTAGTTTTTACACTTCTAATCTTTATAATAGCCCTTGTTATTGTAACCTTAAAAGGTTTGTTTACCCCTTTTCTCCATATTGTAAGGGTTACCTTTGTCCCCGGCTTACCCCTCATAAGTTTAATTGCCTGTAGTAAACTCATTCTGTCTGTAGGCTTACCGTCTATCTCAAGTATAACATCACCGGGTTTTAGTCCCGCCTTCCACGCAGGTGTGTCCTCTATAGGGGCTACTATAATAAGTTTGTATCCCTCTTTTGTTATCTCTATACCTAATCCCCCAAACTCACCGTGGGTTTCTGTTTGGAACTCCTTAAACTCCTCTGGGGGAAAAAAGTCGGAGTAAGGGTCAAGGGAGTGCATCATTCCCTTTAAAGAACCGTAAACCAACTTCTTAGGTTCAACCGGTTCAACATATATTTTTTGAACTAAGTTAAAAACATCTGTGTATATTTTTAAAAGTCTTAACTCTTCGTTTAACTGTGAAGGGAGTGTTTTGGCGTTTACCCCTAAAGTGATACCTGCAAAGAATATAAGAAATACACCTAAAATAAACGGTAGCCCTCTTTTCATCAACAATCTCCCAGTATTTAGTTGTTAAAAACAATTATACCACTGATATTAGGGGGTTAGATGATGACCATTATTAAATAAATTAATAAGATTTTAGTAAAACTATTTTAAGCATTTTATCTTATTCTTATTGAAGCAAAAAGCTTTTAACTTTAAATACTACTCAACTATCTCTAAAACAGCCCCTCGGTTGT
>JAADEV010000146.1 GCA_013153295.1 Aquificota bacterium
CCATAGGGTACACCCTTATAGGCACTTCCCTTATGTCTATATATACTCCTATATCTTTTTCACCCTCTTTTTTTCTTTTGTCCCTAAATTTTATGCTTAGTTTTAGTTTTGCTTTGTTAAGTTTATCCTTTAAGGATATATCTAAGTTTGAGGCTACAAGGATATAATCCTTCCTTGAGGTTAGCCTTCTTAAGATGGTTCTTTCACTTACCCCGATTATAGGGGCAAACTCTTTGGCTATTGCCTTTAGCTCTTCTGGTGAGGTAATTTTTTTTGTGCTTACATAAAGTCTCAGCTTAGGGACGCTTATGGCTAACAGTTTGTCTTTTGTGTCCCTTATACTCCCCCGTGGGATTATTACCTTTTTTTTGGTTATATACTGGCTTTCTATCCTCTTTCTTTCTTCTTCATCAACAAGGAAGTGAAGGTAGACAAGTCTGAGGAAAACGATTAGATAACCTATAGCGATAATAAGGAAGACTATCTGGGCTTTTCTTTCCTCCATTCATTTGTCCTATTCCTTTTTAGCTTTGCCGTTTAGGAAACTTATCCTTGAGGGGTCAGGGAATTTCATATTAAGTTTTTTTATGGCTATCTCTATTATTCTCTTAGGTGCAGACAGTATACCATCTTCCTTTTTAAGCTCTGCATACTTACTTTGAACCCTTTTTTCTTGTTCCCTTAGCTGGACAATCTCTTTTTCTAAATTATCAAAGTATGTGTTGTAAGCTACAGCCACAACACCTAACAGTATTGATGTAGCTATTGGTAGTATGTATTTCCTTATTACGGAAATATCGTCTCTAAGCTCTGCAACTTTTTCCCTAACTATCATCTTTCTTTTTACCCACCCTTAGTTTTGCACTTCTGGAGGGAGGGTTCTGTTTTACCTCCTCCTGTGATGGTGTTATCGGTTTTTTCGTCAATACTTCTATAACCTTTAGCTTTTTGTAGTGTTGGAAAAGCCTTTTTACTATCCTGTCCTCAAGGGAGTGGAAGGATATTACCTGTATAATTCCGTCTTTATTTAACCTGTGTATTGCCTTTTCCACACCTTGCTCTACCTGTCTAAGCTCGTCGTTTACCTCTATTCTAATTGCTTGAAAGGTTCTGGTGGCAGGGTGTATCCTCCCCCTTCTTAAGTTAGGTGGGTATACCCTGTATACTATATCTGCCAGTTGTTTTGTTGTTTCTATAGGGCTTTTTTTCCTTTCCTCTACTATTGCCTTTGCTATTCTCTTAGCAAACCTTTCCTCTCCGTATTCTTTTATTATCCTTTCTAAATCTACCTTTGGGTATCTGTTTACAACCTGATAGGCATCAAGTTGCTGGTCTAAATCCATTCTCATATCAAGGGGTTGGTCTTTTTGGAATGAAAAGCCCCTGTCTGTTTTCAGCTGGAATGTGGACACCCCCAAGTCAAACAGGAAGCCTTCCACTTTGTCTATTCCTAAATCATCAAGGACTTTGTCTAAATCTTTAAAGTGGGCTTTTACAACCTTTGCCCTACTTCCGAAGGGTTTCAGCCTCTCCCTTGCCCTTTCTACAGCCTGTATATCCCTGTCTATCCCTATTAGTTTTATGTTAGGGTTGTTTTGTAGTATTAGGGAGGCGTGTCCCCCTCCTCCAACTGTGGCATCAACTATAATTCCCTTTTCTATAGGTTGGAAAAACTGCAAAACCTCCCTGTGTAAAACAGGGTAGTGTGTTATCCCTTTATCCATCTGCTTGTTTCTTCCGTCTTTTTTTCAGTCCTATAAAAACTTTGTTGTCTAACTTCTGTAGGGCGTCAAACACTGTTATCTCTACAGATGGTTTTTTTCTTTTTTTTCTAAATACAAGGGGTATTATTCTGTCGTCTTTTATCCTGTCATAACATTCCCTTCTGGGCATTGTCCCACAGAAAAGGTTAATTATAAGCCCTGCAAGTATCAGGTCTATATCAAGTTCCGGGTAGTTGTCATACATACAAACTGCAAGGGAAAGGACTGAGGCTGTTTTTTCCAACATTCCCCCTTGGTAATCCCTACCTGTTTTGTCAGGTAGCTTTTCTGCCTTCTCCCTTAGCTGGGGGTCAAATAGGAAATGGGCTACAGCCTCCCTGTAGGAAGGCTTCCTTATCTGGTTGTATCCAATCTCTACCTGTCTCCACAGAAAGTCGTAGCTGTAAGGGGTTTTATCTATCTGAAAAGCCTCCTGTTAAGGATTATCTCACTTTCCTCTTCTAATTTGTCAACAAGCATCTGGACAAATGTTCTGTATTTATTCTCTTTAAGTATAGGCTTTAGTATCTTTTCCATCTTTTGTTTTTCTTCCTGTGAAGGCGGGGCTACATCTTTAACAACTGCAACAAGTATACCCCTGTTTGTTTGTATCACAACAGGTTCATTGGAAGGTCTGGTTATCAGCTTTACTTTAGATTGGGGTATACCATACTCTATTGATACTGTTTGGGCAGTTTCCCCTTTTATATCCTTTATATAACCGCTATACTGCTGGGCTAACTGGTCTATACCTTTCCCTTTTGCCTCTTTTTTTACTGTTTCAAACAGTTTAGGTAGCTGTTTCTGTGTGTATTCCTCCTTTAGGGCTTTTACTATCTGTGGTTTTACCTTCTCAAGGGATGGTGTGTCTGCCACATCTTTTACATACTTTACAAGGTAGTATCCATCTTTGTAGGGGATAAGGAGTATCCTTTTATCCATAGTTAGTTTATCAAGTTTGTTTGCCACCTCTGGAGGTAGGTTTTCCCCTTTGTCGTATACAACTGTTTCTGCTATTTTCTCTACACCTTCACCTTCAGATACAGGTTTATCTGTTTTTAGGGCTTGGTAAACCTGTTTTACCTTTTCCTCTGCTTTCTCTTCACCAAGCTGGTTTTTGTCAACTTTGTATACAATTATCAGCTTACCTACCCTACTGGCAAACTCATCTTTATGGGCGTTGTAATACTCTTGTATCTCTGCCTCTGTAGGTGTATACTGTGATGGGATAATCAGTAGAAACCTACCTGTTATCTTCGCAAGCTGTCTGTTTACAAATGTGTCTATTTCATCTTGGGAAAGGTAAAATCCTGTTTTGTGCAGGTTTATAATGTGCCTTACAGACAACTCTTTTCTTAGTATTTCTTCAAATAGGGACGGTGATATACCCATCTCTGAAAGGTATGCCAGATACAGCTCCTTTAAAAACTTCCCGTCCTTTTGGAAGATAGGAATATCAAGGAGATACAGCTTTACTTCCTCTTTTGTCGCTTCCAATCCCTCTTTTTGGGCAAGCTGGAAAAGTAATTCCTGTGTGATTAAATTCCTTAAAGCCTGTTGGTAAATCTCCTTTCTACTTACCTCTACCCCTAAACTTTCAAGTTGTTTTTGTATAACTGTTGTTTGGTAAAAAAACTCTGCCATAGGGATTTCCCTGCCGTTTACCTTAACAGCCCCCTGTATCTCCCCTGACAGCTTGTATACAAGTAGTGCTACAAATGCAGTCCCAACAAACGCAAATGTGGTAAAAAACAGTATTATTTTCATAAACTTAGACTTCCCTACATTCAAAAACATCTACTTTACTCCCTACAGTTGTCTCAGGTGTATTATTATACTAAAAACCTAATGCCATCCCTTAGTTTGCTTAGTCTACATCTGTCTATGTCTACATCTGTCTATACCCAGTTCCTATAGCAAATTTGACAATAACTACAAAATTGTGAAATAAAATTTAAAATTATTAATTTATAACCGAAAATATTACTAGATAATAAAAAATAAAATGGAGGGTTCATATGACAAAGG
>JAADEV010000106.1 GCA_013153295.1 Aquificota bacterium
TCTAAATCTGCTGGAATGTTAGCCTCTATAAGACCTTTTAGCCTGTCATAATCTATACTTTGTGTATCTATAATCCCAAGACGGTAAAAAAGCCTTTTTGTGTAGTTATCAACCACAAAGGACAGCCTATCCAAACCATACAGCAGTATAGTATCAGCTGTTTCCCTGCCAACACCCTTTATAGAAAGGAGAAAATCCCTGTTTATACTTTCCTTTGCTACCGTATCAACAGCTTTTGCAAAGCCCTTAAGCCTTTCTGCCTTTTGGTTGTAAAAACCGACAGGTTTTATTAAGACCTTTAGTCTGTCTGTTTCCATCTTTTTTATATCCTGTAAAGACCTTACCCCTTCTTCTAAAAGGTTGTTTAAAGCCTTCTCAACATTACCCCAGCTAACATTCTGGGTAAGGATAGCCCCGATAGAAACCTCGTCAAACTTAGGCATCTCCCCGGACAAAGGCCACCAGTTTTGTTTACCATACATATCCAAAAGCTGTTTATAAAGCTGGTATATCATAGTAGAATTTAGTATATTCCAAATTTCGGAAAGGAGGTGTTTTTATAAATGGCTGGACATAGTAAATGGCACAACATAAGACATAAAAAGGCAAAAATGGACGCAAAAAGGGGACAGCTTTTTACAAAGCTGTTAAGGGAGATTACAGTTGCCGCCAGACAAGGTGGTGGAGACCCTGAGTTTAACCCAAGGCTGAGAATTGCCATAGAAAAAGCCAGAAAGGCAAATATGCCTATAGAGAATATAGAAAGGGCTATAAAAAGGGGAACAGGTGAGCTTGAAGGTGTTAACTACGAAGAGGTTGTATACGAAGGTTATGGTCCTGAAGGGGTGGCAATTATAGTTGAGTGTTTAACAGACAACAGGAACAGAACAACATCAGAGGTTAGACACCTGTTTACAAAGTATGGCGGAAACCTTGGGGCTAACGGTTGCGTCTCCTTCCTGTTTGAAGAAAAAGGTATTATCACAGTCCCGAAGGACAGTATCAGTGAAGAGGAGCTTTTTGAAAAGGCAATAGAGGCAGGGGCAGAGGATTTAATCACAGATGATGATACATACTACGAGATACAGACCCAACCTAAGGATTTATACCCTGTAAAGGAAGCCCTTGAAAAGGAAGGTATAAAAATAGAAAAGGCAGAAATTACAAGGATACCTACAACAACAGTTGAGATAAAAGACCCTGAAACAGCCCAGAAACTTCTGAAGCTACTTGATGCCCTTGAGGATAGCGATGATGTCCAAAAGGTATACTCAAACTTTGAGATGTCCGATGAACTGATGAAACAGATGGCTTAAATGAGGATTTTGGGAATAGACCCGGGGAACTACAGCACAGGCTACTGTGTAATGGAAGCAGAAGGAAACAGCTTTCAGATTTTAACCTCAGGGAGTATAAAATCAAAAAAAAGACCGTCTAATCTGGTAAAGATTTACACCACACTGGAGAAACTGTTGGAGGAATACAAACCGCAGGAAATAGCCCTTGAAGGGGCTTTCTACGGGAAAAACCCCCAGTCCCTAATAAGACTTGGTGAGGTTCGGGGGGTAATACTGCTACTGTCAGGGAAATACAACATACCACTTTTTGAATACACACCCCAAAAGGTAAAAAACTCAATAACAGGCTACGGCTGGTCAAAAAAGGAAGATGTTAGTGTTATGGTTGAGAGGATTTTAGGGGTAAAGCCACAGGATTTTGATGAGGCTGACGCTGTGGCAGTCTCTTTCTGCCATCTCCTATCAAGGAGGGTTAACATTGGATAAAAAAATCCTTGTTGCAACAACAAACAAAGGAAAGCTAAAAGAGTTTAAACAGATACTTGGACAACAGGGAATACAGGTTCTATCCCTTGAAGATATGCCCAAAAAGATAGATATAAAAGAAGACGGGGAGACATTTTTACAGAACGCTATAAAGAAGGCAGAGGGCTACGCTAAATTTTACAACATACCTGTTATAAGTGAAGATGCAGGGCTTGTTGTGGAGGAGCTTGACGGATACCCGGGGGTATACTCAGCAAGGTTTTACTCAGTGGACTACGGCGGAAAGGAAAAGGTAGAAACAACAAAGGATAAGGCAAACATAAAAAAGCTACTTAGACTACTTGAAGGTAAAAAAAACAGGAACGCAAAGTTTGTAAGTGTAATAGCATTTTACAACCCTGAAGATTTCGGTTTCTGGGCAGAGGGGGAATGTAGGGGAACTATCACAACAGAGCCTAAAGGGGATAAAGGCTTTGGCTACGACCCTATCTTTATACCAGAGGGTTATACAAAAACAATGGCAGAGCTTACCCCTGAAGAGAAAAACAGAATATCCCACAGGGGGAAGGCATTGCACAAACTTTTAAATCTAATAAAAACAGTTTTGTGATAAAATTTCTGTTTAGCTATCAATAAATGTATACTGGAGCCAAACAATGGAAGACAGAGATTTCCATCAGGAGTTTGAAAAACTTCTACAGGAAGAAACAAACCTGCAAACATACTCAAAAGGGGATATAGTAAAAGGTGTTATTGTAAGGAAACAGCCTGATATAACCTTTGTAGATATAGGACAGAAGACAGAAGTGGCAATAGACACATCAGAGGTTGAGGAATTTAACGAAGGTGATGAGATAGAGGCGGTCTACTTAGGGAAAAGGGGAAAGGAAGGATACCTTTTAATATCCAGAAGACCTATAACATTTAAGCAAACAGTAGAAAAGCTACAACAGGCTTACAACAACAGGGAAAGGGTTAAGGCAAAACTACTTGAAAAAAAGGAAAAGGGTTTTCTGGTTAGCCTGTCAGGGTTAAGGGCATACCTACCTATCTCACAGGCAGGACTAAAAGAAGGTGAGGAACTGCCACCGGCAGAGTTTGAGGTTTACATAATAAACTTTGACAACAGTGGAAAATCCCCAAGGATAGTTGTATCAAGGAAATCTGTTATAAAGGAAGACCTACAACAGAAAAAAGACCAGATACTACAGCTTCTAAAGGAAGGTCAAACTGTAAGGGCTAAGGTTAAAAAGATAACAGACAAAGGTGTAATCCTTACACTTGAGGACGCAGTAGACGGCTTTTTACCTAACAGCCTTTACTCGTGGGATAAAAGTAGAAAACCACAGCAGGAGCTATCCACAGGTGAGGAGCTTGAGGTTGTGGTAAAAGAGATAGATAACGATAAACAGAGGGTTCTGTTCTCAAGGAGGGATTTAGAGCCAGATGCGTGGAAGGAGTTTGACAAACAGATTGGTGATGAGGTAGAGGCAGTTGTAAAAGGGATAAACGACCACGGACTTGTGGTAAAAGTTGGTGATTTGGAAGGCTTTATATACAAAATGGAAACAGACCATATAAACCCACTTGACTACAAAAACAGGTTTAAGGTTGGACAGACTGTAAAGGCTAAAATCATAGAGCTGGACAGGGATAAACGGAGGCTGAAACTAAGTATAAAAGCCACAACACCCCACCCTGTAGACCAGTTTATAAGCCAAAACCCAGAGGGTAGCACTGTAAAAGGTAAAATAAAAGAAACTAAAAACAAGATAGCAATAATAGACCTTGGAGATATAGAAGGTATACTACACCTTGAAGATGCAACTTGGAACCCAAAGATAAAGAATATAAACACAGTTTTAAAGGCTAAAAAGCCTACAACCTTTAAAGTCCTTGGTAAGGAAGGAAACAGGGTAAAGTTAGGACTTAAACCTGAACAAGACCCATTTGAGGTTTATGTGTCCAACCACAAAGAAGGT
>JAADEV010000074.1 GCA_013153295.1 Aquificota bacterium
CCTCTGCTGTTTTACACACCTCTGCCACTTCATCTGGGGTTCTGTGGGCAGACAGAATATAAACATCAAAGGGAATTTCAAACTTTTTTAGCGTTTGGAAACAGCCTTCCATTAACTCAAGGTCAGACTTACTTCCCATAAAAACAGCTACCCTTTTCATACTGCCTCCTGCTTTTGTGATTTTTTAAGACTTACAGAATAAATATTTTACAGGAATTTATAAAACGGCATAAAGTTTGTATCACCCTACAAAGGCAGAATAATTACTAAAAAACTGCCTTCACTATTAAGATTGTTTCCTATACAATAGGATTAATACTTATAAAGAGGCGGTGGATAGGTATGTGGTTTTTTAAAAAGAAGAAAGACAACAGGGTAGAAATCCAGCAGTATCAACCTGACAACAGCCAGTATATATCCCAGATAAACCAACTAAAAAAGGAGATAGAGGAAAGGGAAAAACAGGTTAGCTTTTTTAAAGATGTTTGCGACAGTATAAATATAGGCATTATAGTAGTTGACAGGGACAGGGAGTTTGTAAACAAAACAGCAGAAAGGATACTCCAGTTCCTTAAAGCAGATACAAAATCCATCGGTAATATCCTTAGCAACTCAACCTGTGTAAAGGCAGGGGACGGCTTTTACAAAGTAGATATTATTAAACAGGGAAGCAAAACAATATACACACTACAGGAAAACAGCCTTTTAAGGAAGCTGATAGACGAGGTTATATATGTCCTTGCAGAGGATACCGCCCTTACAATCTACAATGTAAGTAAAACAAAACTGTTAAGTGATATTCTAAACTCCTACACAGGTGAAAAGTTTAAAAGCCTACTGGAGAGACTTTTAACAGAAAGCAACAGCCTAAATGACCTAAACCAGTTTATAAAAATTGTTAAAGACAAAGTAGAAGACAGTAAAAAGGTGCTTACAATTATCCAAAACATATCCGGTCAAACAAATCTACTTTCCCTAAATGCGGCAATAGAGGCGGCAAGGGCAGGTGAAGCAGGTAAAGGCTTTGCAGTTGTAGCAGATGAAATTAGACAGTTGGCGGCAAAAACATCACAGAACGCAGATGAGATTAGAAAGATAATAGAAGCTATTATAGACGCAGTTGACAAAACAGCCAAAAGGGCTACCACATCTTCCCAAAACCTACTGTCAATACTTGATGAACTTAACAAAGAGTTTGAAAACCTACACACATCTATAGAAAGTTTAAACCACTTTACAACCCTTGCATTGGAAGAACAGCTTAACTCGTGGGACAATGTGCTAAAGATACAACAGATATACCCAGACGAAAAACTAAAAATGTATCTAAGTCTACTACAGAAAATAATAGACCATTCTGTATATATGAAAAACTTAGCTGATGTTATAGCAGGAAAAACAGACTGGACACCACCTAACTTTACAGAATGCGACCTTGGGAAGTGGTATTACTCCACAGGAAGGGAGGAGATGGAAAGTATAGGAGATAGGGCTGTAGACCTGTTTAACCAGATAGAGATTCCCCACAAAGATTTCCACGAGGTAGGGGATAGGTTTTTAGTAGACTTTAAAAGGGGAAATCTGGAAGAGGCTGTATTAGAAGGTATTGAGTTTATTAAACAGTCTGAGAAGATTATAGAAAGTATCAGACAACTGGCAGAAAATATAAAGTCCACAAGTAGTATATAAAACCGTCTTGTTAATTTAACATAAAAAGTATAAATTAATCTTTAATCCTGTATCTAAAGGGGTCTGTATTGGAAGATAAAGTATGCCCAAGGTGTGAAGGGTTAGGCTGGGTAAAGGTAAAAAACGGTGTCCAAAGGTGTGAGTGTAGATACAAACATATAACAGACACCATCTACAACAGAATGAACATTCCAAAAAGATACAGGGATAAAGATTTTTCAAACCTTGTAAAAGGGGAAACGGTAGGACACCCTATAATAATGGAAAGGGTTGAGGATTATATAAACTCAAGTAAATATACACAGGGAAAAGGACTGTTTATCGTTGGACCACCGGGGGTAGGAAAAACCCACCTTGCAGTTGGTATCCTTAAGGAGTTCTTTAAAAGGAGAGGTGTCGTTGGGCTGTTTTACGATACCAGAACACTGCTGTTTAACCTTAAATCCTCATTTGACGGTTCAGCATCAGCAAGGGAAATACTTGAAGATGTGGTAAACGCCCCTATACTCGTCCTTGACGACCTTGGTTCAGAAAGGTTATCAGACTGGGCAAGGGATATACTCCACTACATTATAATTTCCAGATACAACGACCTAAAGCCTATAATAATCACATCAAACATAGACCTGAAAGCAAGGAACACATCTGTAAATGCCCTTGAGGAAACCCTTGAGGAAAGAATGGGACAGTCTATAGCATCAAGGCTGTCTGAGATGTGTGAGATAATACCGGTAAAAGGGGAGGACAAAAGGGGGACAAACTTAGTAAAAACAGAGGTGGCAAATGCGAAAGGCTAAGGTAAAAAGGGAAACAAGGGAAACACAGATAGAAATAGAGATAAACCTTGATGGCAAAGGTAAATACTCTGTTGACACACCTGTAGGCTTCCTTAACCATATGCTTGAAACATTCTCAAAACACTCACTTATTGACTTAACTGTCCTTGCGTCTGGAGATGTTCACGTATCCCACCACCATACAGTAGAAGACGTTGGAATAGTGCTTGGGCAGGCTATAAAAGAAGCATTAGGGGACAAAAAAGGCATTAGAAGGTTTGGACAGGCAATAATACCTATGGACGAAGCCCTTGCAATGTGTAGTATAGACCTATCAGGTAGACCACTGCTGTTTTACGACGATTTAGGATACAGGGGTAAGATAACCCAGTTTGATTACGAACTTATGGAAGAGTTTTTTAAAGGTATAACCCTGTCAGCTGAGATTACAGTCCACCTTAAAGCTATGGCAGGGAGAAACCTACACCATATAGCAGAAGCATTAACAAAGGCTTTTGCAGTGGCATTAAGACAGGCAGTAGAAAAAGACCCAAGAAGGGACGATACCCCTTCAACAAAAGGAAAATTAGGAGGGTAAAATGACCCGTAGAGATAAAATCATAGAGATACTAAAGGAGAGGAAAGAGATTTCAGTAAAGGAACTTAGCAAAATATTCAATGTTTCAGAGATGACAATTTACAGGGATATAAGGGAGTTGGAACAGGAAGGGGAGATAAAAAGGAAACACGGGGCAATACTCCTTAATGAAAAGGAAAACACAGAAACCCTTGTGGTTGATACCTGTCCAATATGTGATAAACCGATAACAAGGGCTTACCCATACAGAATAACTGTAGAAGACTACAAGGTGATAGAAGCCTGCTGTGAACACTGTGGTTTCCTACTACACAGCAAGTATGAAGACAAAAAAGTATCAGCAATAACCTACGACTTTATAACAGAAAACCCAATAAGTGCAATAAATGCGTGGTATGTGGTAGGCAGTTCCGCTGTAGCCTGCTGTAGCCCAAGTGTAATATCATTTGCCTCTAAAGAGGACGCAGAAAAATTCCAGAAAGGTTTCGGCGGTAAGGTTATGGACTTTATGGAGGCTTACAACACAATAGTAAACAATATGCAGATAAGTATAAAAAGCTGTTGCCACCCCCAAAATATAACTTTCAACATAAGTGAAATGAAATCAAATAAAGATAAAACTAAAACCTAACTATAAATTCGTTGTAGACGCCGTCAACTTTTACTTTTATTTTGAAGTTGTAGTGGTCTGCTATC
>JAADEV010000103.1 GCA_013153295.1 Aquificota bacterium
GAAAATTAAGAAGATACTTAAGAGTTTACAACTTTGTAAGACCTCATTATGGATTAAAATTAAAAACTCCTGCTGAGGTTGCTTATGGTCAGTGTTAAAATTTTTATTGGTAGGTGTTCACTATGTATTGAACCGATACACATACTTGACAGAAAAGGAAAAGAAGATATAATAATATTTGGATTTTGTGGGCGAGAGTAGCTCAGTTGGTGGAGCACCTCCTTGCCAAGGAGGGGGTCGCGGGTTCAAGTCCCGTCTCTCGCTCCATTTATATTTTCTGTTTTTTCCAGTCTTTCTATCTTAACTTCCTGAACCCTTCTAATATTAATACTTAATACAGTGAAAATAAGGCTTTCTATCTTTAATTTTTCACCTTTCCTTGGCATTCTACCAAGCATATAGATAATCATTCCACCTATGGTTTCATAGGGACCTTGGGGTAGTTTTTCCCCTAAAAGCATCTCAACCTCTTTTATCTCAAGTCTACCGTCAACTATTATCTGGTCTTTTGTATGCCTTTTTATCATTCTTTTTTCCTTTTTAGGATACTCGTCCCTAATCTCCCCTACTATCTCCTCAAGGACATCTTCTATTGTTATTATTCCCATTGTGGCTCCCCTCTCATCAACAACAACAGCCATATGGTCTTTAAATGTTTTAAATCCTTTTAACACATTGGGAAGGCTTGTAAATTCAGGGAGGTATCTAATTGTTTTTGTAAACTTATCTATAGGGTCTTCAGGCTCAGCGTCCACAAGGTCAAATGCGGAGATAACCCCGGTTATCTGGTCTATCCTTTTTTTGTAAACAGGTATCCTTGAGTATCCAGTTTCTTTAAAAACATCTAAAACATCTTTTACCTTACTTGTTGACGGAACTGCCACAACATCTGAAAGGGGAACAACTATCTCCCCTAACCTTCTTTTTTCAAAGATTAAAACATTTACAACTATCCTTTTCTCAAGCTCCTCTATACCTTCAGCCTCAAGTATAAGGGCGTCTAATATCTCCTCTCTGGTTAGTATCTTGTCCCGTTTAGCGTCAAGTCTAAAGATGAAAAATACAATTTTGGTAATTATCTTAGCTATTATAAGGAACGGGTATAAAACCTTTCTGGAAAACTCAAGGAACGGAACTATATAGTATATAAGCCTATCTGCGTAATGTTGGAATACACTTTTGGGAAGTATTTCCCCAAACAGTAGTGTAAGGACGATAACCCCTTCCGCAAAAAGCTCTTCTTTGGATTTAATTAACGGGATATAAGGGGATATAGAGTGTAGGAAGCCTACAAACATTGCTGTAATACTGACTATACTTAAGGTCGTGCCTATAAGGGCGGTGGCTACATACTCGTCAAATCTTTTCTCAAGGGCTTTGTATACCTTTTCTGCCTTTTTGTTTCCGTTTTTTGCCAGATACTTTAGTTTTGTTCTGTTTACAGAAAACAGGGCAAGCTCTGAACCTGAAAAAAGCCCTTCAAGTATCAGGAAAAATAAAATCCCTATTAAATAACTAATCATCTTCCCTTTTACACTCCGTAGGTTCCTTTTCTTTTTTCTCTATTATTATGGAAACTATCCTGTTATTCTCCATCTTTTCTATGGTGAAGATAAAGCCGTCATACTCAAAACTTTCACCCTCTTGGGGAAACCTTTTTAGGTAGTCAAGGATAAAGCCAGCTACAGTGTCAAACTCGTAATCCTCAGGTAGCTTTATACCAATATCTTCCTCTAAAATCTCAACCTCTAACTTTCCAGATACACGCCATTTGTTTTCCCCTATCTTCTGTATAAATGGGTCTTCCTCTGTTTCCTCAGGAATATCACCTACTATAAACTCAAGTATGTCCTGAAATGTTATAAGCCCTACCACCGTTCCGTGTTCATCAACAACTATTGCAATATGGTTTTTAGTTTGTTCAAACTTTTTCATTAGGTTAAGTAAGGGTGTAAACTCTGGGACAAAGTAAGGGGGTTTTAGGAAGTTGTCTATCTTTTCGTCAGGCTTTTCAAACCTTAAAAAGATAATATCCTTTACATACAAAATGCCTACTATATTATCCAGTGTCCCCTCATAAACAGGTATTCTGCTGTAGCCGTATTCCTTTACAAGCTCAAGGACTTCCCTTATTGTTTTTCCCTTTTCTACAGCAAAAATATCCCGCCTTGGGGTCATTATCTCACTTACACTTACATCGTGTAGTTTTAAAGCCGCCTCTATTATCTCCTTTTCTTCCTCTGAAAATACCTTGTTTTCTGTTCCAACTGATACAATTGAAAGTATATCGTCCTCAGATAGTTTGTGGCTTTCCACAGGTAGCTCAAGTCCTACCTTTTGGAGTATATACTCTGCTAACTTCATAAAAACAAATCTAAACGGGGTTATTATTATGTAAAACATATAAAACGGTCTGGCGGCGAAAAGGGCGTATTTCTCTGCGTAGTAAGCTCCAATGGTTTTAGGTGTTATCTCCCCAAATGTAAGTATTAAAATTGTCATTATCACAACTGCAACAAACAGATACTCTTTACCTAAATACTGTAGAACCAGACCTGATGTTATCGCTGAGGCGGTAATATTAACTATCTCGTTTCCTATAAGGAATGTTATAACCAACTCTTTTGGTCTTGAACGAAGCCAGTCGGCAATCTGGGCAGATTTTTTACCTTCCTTTGCTAACTTTTTTATCTTAAGCCAGTCCATAGAGAAGAAAGAGGATTCTATACCTGCAAAGAATGCTGAAAGGAGTAATAACCCAAAGATTATGCCAATTTTTATCCACAGTTCCTCTTCAAACAAAATGGCAGTAAACCTCCCTGTTGTTCACTTTTTTGTAATTTGGTGGTGTTTTACACTGGTCTGTTGCATCTGGGCAACGGCTGTAGAATACACAGCCACCGTCTATCTCTTCCCTGTAAACCTCAGGGATATACTTAATCTTATCCCTCTGTGATGGGTGCTGGGCAGGTAGGGAAGCTATAAGCAGTTTTGTGTAAGGGTGTATAGGATACTTAAGTATATCCAGTGCTTTCCCCTTTTCCATTATTTTTCCACGGTATATTACCATTATATAATCGGACAACATTCCTATAACATTTATATCGTGGGATATAAACAGAAAGCTGATACCTTTATCTTTTTTTAGGCTGTTTATCAGGTTTATTATCTGTAGCTGGATACTTACATCAAGGGCTGATGTTGGTTCGTCTGCCACAATCATATCAGGGTCTAATACTATAGCCCTTGCTATTGCTACCCTTTGCCTTTGCCCACCTGAAAGCTGGGAAGGGTATCTATCTAAAAAGGATAAATCTAACCCTGCGTCGGTTATTGCTTTTTTTACCTTTTCCTCCCTTTCTTCCTTTGGGAAGTTATGGACTATTAAAGGCTCTTCTACAATCTCTTTTATTTTGAACCTTGGGTTAAGTGATGTTCTCGGGTCTTGGAAGACTACAGATGTTTCCCTACGGAACCGTTTTTCCTCTTCCTTTGTAAACTGGTATATATCTTTGCCTTTAAACTTTATTGTTCCCCCGTCCTTCTGTATCAGCTTTAGGACTAACTTACCTATTGTTGATTTACCACTTCCAGACTCCCCTACAACCCCAAGTATCTCCCTTCTATCAAGGGTAAAGGAGACTTTATCAACAGCCTTAAAAAACTCCTTCTTAAAAAGGGTCTTTTTTATAAGGTATCTTTTTGATAGGTTTTCTACCTGAAGTAGGGGGGTGCTTGAACTGTCCATTTTTCAGCTAATCCTGTTGCCCTTTTTTTCCCAGTATAAAGTTTTCAACCACATCAAGTATATTTTCCCCTATGTAGTCTGCTGTTGTTTCCTGTATATATTTTTTTCCCTGTCCTGTTTTTACCAATGCCGCCTTAATCCCTTCCTTATGTGCCGCCTTTATATCGTTTTCCTTATCCCCTATTAAAAAAGACTGGGAAGGGTCTATATTAAACTCTTGTATTCCCTGTTTTATCATTCCACTGTTAGGCTTTCTACAATCACACTCCATTGTATACTCCGGTTTGATACCCTCCGGGTGGTGGGGACAGTAGTAAACCTTATCTATTTTTATTCCTTCCCTCTCAAAAACAGATAGCATATGGTCTGTTATTCTGTGGAAATCCTCTTCTGTGTAGTATCCTACCGCTATACCTGATTGGTTGGTTACTATAAGGAGTTTGTAGCCTGCTTCCTGTAGTTTTCTAAGGGCAGGGAATACCTCAGGGTATATATGGAAATCCTCTATCCTGTGGACATAGCCGTAATCCTCGTTTATAACGCCGTCCCTGTCTAAAAAAACAGCCTTGTTTTTTCCCATTACTAAAGCCCTAAAAGGAAGGCTATCTCCTCAGGGGATTTTCCGTCTAATAGGTGGTTTATAGCCTGTAGCCCCTTCTCATCTGGGGCTATGTAGAGGGCTTTCTCCCCTGTGGCAAACGGAACAACTAAAACTGGAACCCTCCAAGTTTGTATAAACCTTTTCCATTCCGGTTTAAAGTCAGCTAATACAAACTGGGCTTCCCTTGGCTTTCCAAGGACAAGGCTAACAAGGGCAAACATATATTTAGCTTCAGGTATTTTGTTTGTGCTTTTTGCCAGCTCCCTTCTGCTACCTTTCAGGTCTCCATCTATATATTTGTTAAACCCTTCTATAAAAGCCTTCTCTTCCTCTGGCAGGTCAAGGTAAAACTCAAAGGGAACTTCCATATATGTTTCACTGTTGTCTATCTCAAAGACAGGTGCCACTTGTGTCTCAACTTTGTCAGGGTGTCCTTTGAATATAAGTATCTGGAGATTTCTGTCTGTGTTTTGCATTTTATAGATAACCCCGCTGGACTGTTTTTAGTCCTTCTTTCTGATTATTATCGCCTTTCCTTTTGCTATTTCATCTATTGCAATAACAGTTTTCTTTAATGGTATACCCTCTTCTGTTATGTAGCTTTCCGCCCCTGTTTCGTAGAGAAGTTTAGCCAATTTTGCGGCGGCGTGAACCAACTCGTATCTATTGTTAACCCTTTTAAGTGCTTCTTCTATTAAAGGTCTTCTACTCAAGCGGCTTCCTCCTGTCGT
The DNA here is from genome assembly GCA_013153295.1 of Aquificota bacterium. Taxonomy (GTDB): domain Bacteria; phylum Aquificota; class Aquificia; order Aquificales; family Hydrogenothermaceae; genus Persephonella_A. The sequence continues at coordinate 5,081 of JAADEV010000103.1, forward strand.
TAGATTTTGTAAGGATATAGTATATCACTGCCTTTCGGTCAATTCCATATAGGCAAGTTTTATAACAAAATACATAAAAAGCCCTGATGTAGCCCCAAGTATATCTGCGGAAAAATCCCCATACTCAGCAGACCTGTATGGTAAAAAGTATTGGACTACCTCTATAAAAATAGACAGGAAAAGTGAGTAAAAGAAAGCTCCCCAGTAAGATGTGTTAAATGCCTCTTTAACAAGTATTGCAAATATAAAGAACTCTGTAAAATGTATAACTTTATCCACAGCCCATTCTTGGTTTTCTGCCATTCCAATCGGTGCAAAGGATAAAACTAAGATAACAGCTGTGTATACCCAGAACAGAGATTTTAGTATATTTCTCATACTCCCATTAACTCCTTAAGTTTGCCGTCCCTTATCTGTGATGTGTCAAACCTGTCTGTTTTCTGCCTGTAGGACAGGATTATACATTTTACTTTTTCTTTAGCTTCCTGTAGCTTGTCGTTTACTACTATGTAGTCGTAATCCTTCCAGTGGGGTATCTCTTTCTTAGCAGTTTCAAGTCTCTTTTGTATCTCCTGTGGGCTGTCCCCCCTTTTTCCCATTCTGTTAATAAGCTCCTCTACAGAGGGGGGCATAAGGAAGATAGAGACCGCATCTGTGATTTTTTCCTTTATCTGTTTCATACCTTGGACATCTATAACAAGTAAAACATCGTTTCCCTGTGAAAGCTCCCTTTCCACACTTTCCCTTGGTGTGCCGTAGTAGTTTCCGTGGACAGTGGCATACTCTAAAAAGCCACCTTCCCCTATTTTTGTTTCAAATTCAGATTTAGACAGAAAGATATAATCTACCCCGTTTTTTTCCCCTTCCCTTGGTGGTCTGGTTGTGCAGGTGATAATCCTTTTTAGGTTGGGTATTTCCTGTGTAAGGAGGTTTGAAATGGTGGTTTTGCCCCCTCCCGCAGGAGAGGACAGTATAAAAAGTTTTCCCTTCATCTAACCGCCGATACTTTGCATAAGCATTTCCACAACTATTCTGGATATTTCCCAGAAATCTGTTGAGTAGATACCAAGGTATAGTATGAACCCTGCCATAAGTATAAGTGTGGCTATCTCCCCAAATGTGTAGTTAACCTTAGCCTTTGTTGTAGGCTCATACATATACATATAGATAACAACCCTTAGGTAGTAGCCTGCGGATACAATACTCATAACAACGAGAACAACTGCCAGCCACCATATATCAGAACCGATTAACGCCACAAACACACCAAGTTTTCCAAAGAAACCAACTGTAGGTGGAATTCCAAGCATAGAGAACATATATATAAGCATTAGCAACGCTACAAGTGGGCTTCTTTGGGCAAGCCCTTTAAAATCGTTAATATGGCTGTCCCTCCAACCATACTGCCTTTCCATCATAGACAGGAATATGAAACCACCAAGCCCCATAAAGATATAAACAATGGAGTAGAAAACAAGGGCGGTGAAAGCTATCTCTGTTGGTGCCGCCAGTGCGGCAAGTATATACCCTGAGTGTGCTATTGAGGAGTATGCAAGCATTCTTTTAACATTATCCTGTCTAAGTGCTACAAAGTTCCCCACTATCATAGATGCCGCCGCAAGCAACGCCCAAGCAAGGTTCCAAGTCTCAAATGCAAATGGAAACGCCTCTACCATAACCCTAAGGATAACTGCAAAGGTGGCTATCTTTGCGGCAACTGCCATAAACGCTGTTATAGGTGTAGGTGCCCCTTGATAGGCGTCAGGTGTCCAGAAATGGAAAGGAACAGATGAGGCTTTTAGGGCTAATCCTATAATCAGAATTATAAGACCACCTATAGCCCCAACATCAAGGTTATTTTCAACAAATGTTTCTGCTATTGCCCTAAAGTCAAATGAACCTGTTTTTCCGTATATTAAAGCTATACCGTAGCTTATAAGGGCTGTTCCCGTTCCACCGATTATAAGATACTTAAAAGCCCCTTCCTTAGACAGGTAATCCCTTTTAAACATACCTGCCAGAATATATATAGAGATGGAGGCAAGCTCTATTCCCACATAGAAGGTGATTAAACTTGCGGAGGAGACCATTATCATCATACCAAGTAGAGAGAACAGGATTAGGTAGTAGTATTCGCCGTAGTATGTATTTTTCGCCTCAAGGTAAGGTCTCAGTATAGCCACCACAAACAGTGTTGTAAGGATAAGGAATGTTTTAAATGTTAATGAGAATGTGTCTACTATATACAGCCCGTAGAATGTAATATCCCCAGTTTCTATCTGGGTTGAAACAAAGGCGGCTAAAAGTAAACCTACAGTTGTGGCAGTTGTAATCCAAAATCTGGATTTTGTAAACAGCTCTATACCGAAAACCACAAAGGCTGTAAGGAGTATGATTATCTCTGGAATTAAAACCCCAAAGTTTGGAATTCCTAATCCTGCTACAATCTCATACAATACAGACATGGTTAGCCTCCTATGAACTTAGAAAGAATAGCGGCAGAAGTTGTTTGTATAAGCTCAATCCACCATTTTGGATAAAGACCTATAACAAACATCATTATAACCAGCGGAAGGAAGGACAACAGCTCAACTGTGTTCATATCCTTTAACTTTTCCCATTTCTCTATCTTCTCAGGTGGTAGCTCACTTTCTTTAAACATAGCCTTGTGGTAAAGCCACAGTGTATAACCTGCCCCTACCACTAAACTTAGACCTGCAAGAACAGCTGTTAAAACACTTACTTTAAATGTGCCATACAGGGCTAAAAACTCACCTACAAATCCGGAAAGACCCGGTAGTCCTGCAGAAGCCATTGCTGAAATCATAAACAGTGTTGCAAACACAGGCATAAATCTGGCTAATCCACCTAAATCCTTAATATCGTAAGAGTGAACCCTTTCGTATATAAACCCTGCCGCAAGGAACAATGCCGCAGAGGTAAAACCGTGGGATAGCATTGTTATAATTGCCCCGTTCATACCTTCCATATTAAGGGCAAATGTTCCTATTGTAACGAAACCCATATGTGATACAGAGGAGTAGGCTATAAGCCTTTTTATATGTGTTTGGGCTATTGCCATCATTGCTGTGTAGATAATAGCTATTACCCCAAGTGTAAACATCACAGGAACAAAGTATTTAGATGCCTCAGGGAACCAAGGTAGGGAAAATCTTACAAAACCGTAAGTTCCCATCTTAAGTAGAACCGCCGCAAGTATTACAGAACCGGCTGTAGGTGCTTGAACGTGTGCCGCAGGAAGCCACGTATGGAAAGGCCACATAGGAACCTTGATGGCAAACCCTAAAGCCAGCAGTAAGAAGAATATTATTTCCAGTTTAAAAGGTAATCCAAGGTTAACAAGGTCAAAGTAGCTTGTTGATAAAACACCTTTCTCAACATACTGGTAGATATACATTCCAATTACACCGATTAGTAGGAAAAGGGAACCGAAGAATGTATATATAAAGAACTTTGTAGCGGCGTATATTCTTTCAGCATAACCCCAAACCCCGATAATCAGGAACATTGGGATTAGCATAGCCTCCCAGAATATATAGAACCAAACCATATCCCACGAAACGAAAACACCGATACAAGCCGCCTCAAGGATAAGGAAGGCTATAAAGTATTCCTTTATTCTCTTCTCTATATTTGTGCTCCAGATAAAGGCTACAAGGAAAGAAACGGCTGTAAGCCACACCATTGTTAAACTTAAAGCGTCAACACCAACCTCATAGCTGATACCTAAGAAGGGTATCCAAGTATACTTCTCATAAAACTGTATAGCGTATGTATTGTAGTCGTATACAAACAGCATATAGGTTGTTATAACAAACACCACAAGTGAAGTTATGATACTTACAGGCTTTGCGTGTTTTTCCGACATAAAAAACAGTATACCTGCCGCTACAATCGGTATAAGTATCGTTATCGTTATAAGTGGAAATGTGGCGTTTATAAATTCTACCGTCATTCCTTCAGCCCCCTAAACTAAAAGTAAGAATATTCCAAGGAATATCAGTATTCCTATTGCCATCTGGGTTATATATGCCCCTATCTTTCCAGAGTGGAAAAGTCTTAAACCGTCCCCTGCAACCATAGAACCTTTTGCAGAACCATCAACTATTCCATCTATAATAACCTTATCACCGATAAACCACAGTATTCTTGAGAATTTGTAGTATCCATACACAAATGTGGCGTAATATACAAAGTCAAAATACCATCTATTGTAAAACAGTAGGTATATAGGTTTGAAAGTCCTTGCAATCTCTCTGGCGTCAATCTTCCTAAGCTGGTATATAACCCAAGCGGCAAATATACCACCTATTGCTGTTAGTAATGCAAGTATTCCAACTGGAGATGTTAGGGAGTGTATTAGGAAATGTATAGCGTCATCTGCTAAATGGACGTGGTGGGCGCGGCTTAAACCTTCCTCAACAAGCCTTTTTGTCTCTTCACTTAGGAACGGCATATAAGCTGGGTCTAAAGAAGGTCTTAGGAAGTTGCTAAAGAACTCCTTAAAGAAGCCAAGGAAAACCGCCCCAGTAGCTAAAACAATCAGAGGAACTGTCATTGAAGGTGGAGATTCGTGGACGTGGCTCTTTACGTGAGGGTCAAGTCTATCCCCATCTTCAAAGGCAAGGAAGTAAAGTCTGAAGATGTAGAAAGCTGTTAAACCTGCCCCTGCCCATAGGAAGAACCATACAGCTTTGGATATTTCGTAAGCCCCTTCAATAATAGGGTCTTTTGAGAAGAAACCGGCAAAAGGTGGTATACCTGCAAGTGCCAATGCACCGATAAGGAAGGTTAAAGCTGTTATAGGCATATACTTTCTAAGCTGTCCCATTCTTTGGATATTAAGTATATGGTGAATTCCAATTAAAACCGAACCTGCGGCAAGGAACAGAAGGGCTTTAAATACTGCGTGTGATGTTAAGTGGAACATACCTTCTTTGAATAAACCAAGCCCCTCAGCGGCAAACATATAACCAAGCTGGGACATTGTGGAGTAAGCGATAATCCTCTTTATATCGTTTTGGACAAGTCCCATTGTTGCCGCAATAAATGCAGATGCAGTTCCTACAAACAGAACAACATCAAGGGCTATATCAGATGAGGCAAATATTGGCATTAATCTGGCAACCATATAAACCCCTGCCGCAACCATTGTGGCGGCGTGGATTAATGCAGAAACAGGGGTTGGACCTTCCATAGCGTTAGGCAACCATATATGTAGCCCAAGTTGTGCAGATTTACCAACAGCCCCACCGAACAGTAGTAAAGCTATAGCTGTTATAACCCAGTATTCTGCTTCAGGCAGTTTGTTAAATATATCCAGATAGTCTAATGTTCCAAATGTTGCAAGGGTTAGTATAGCCCCTGTTAAAAATAGCCAATCACCAACCCTGTTTGTTATAAAGGATTCAAATGCCGCATCTGCGGCTGAACTTTTATGGTGGTAGAAACCGATTAACAGGTATGAAGCAAGACCAACACCTTCCCAACCGAAGAACAACTGCATAAGGTTATCAGATAAGGTAAGCATTAACATCATAAAGACGAATAGTGAAAGGTAAGCAAAGAACCTTGGGTAGGAAGGCTCATTTTTCATATACCCAGTTGCAAATATGAATATAAATGTTGATATTACCGTTACCACGCAGGTCATAAGTGCCGATAGAGGGTCCCACAGAATACTAACAGCTATCTCATAATCCCCTATTGGCATCCAAGTGAACAACTTCAGGTTGTAGTATCCACCTGTGGAGGCAACTTGTAGAAAACCTATAATAGAAGCTACAGCAGATATAGCAACCCCAACAACTGCAATAATCCCAGATAAAGGTTCCCTTAAAAACTTATAACCGAACAGCCCAATTATTATGAAAGCCACCAGTGGTGAAAAGGGGATAATCCATAAATACTCCATCTTTCTCCTCTTACTGTTTTAGTTCTGTTAGGGTTTCTGTATCTACATCTTTACGCAATCTATATATAGCCATAATTAAGCCAAGCCCTATTGCGGCTTCAGCGGCGGCTATAGTTAGTATGAAAAACACAAACACCTGACCTGCCACTTCCCCTAACTTCATATCAAAGGCAACAAAGGCAATATTTACAGCGTTTAACATAAGCTCTGTTGATATAAGGAGGGCTATAATATTCCTTCTAATAGCAACACCTATTAGACCTAAAACCATTAGTAAACCGCTTAAAGCCACATAGTATTCGTAAGGAACCATTACTTTTCTGCCTCCTCATCTATTACATGGTCTTTTCTACCAATTACAATAGCACCTATCATAGCTACCAATAGTATTAAAGATGCCACTTCAAATGGGAACAAGTATTTTGTAAACAGTAGTGTGGCAACTGCCTTTGTATTCCCAACCTGTTGTATCAGCTCTTGGGTAAATATACCTGTGTTAGAACTCCACGCACCGTAAAGGGACACAAACGCAAGCTCAAGGAATATTAAGAAGCCTACCGGGACAGATATTAACATATACTTAGTTTCAAACGCCTGTCCCTTAAACTCTGGAACAGTGGATATTACCAATACATAGAAGACAACAATTGCCACAGCGTATATAAGTATCTGTAAAGCTCCTATAAGCTCTGCCCCCATTGTAAAGAACAGACCAGAAACCATAATAAGTGTTGAAATTAAGGATAAAACTGCATAGATAATATTTCTAAAGAACACAACCCCTATGGCTGATAACACCGCCAAAGAGGAAAAAACCCAAAAACCGGTAGCGTTTAGCTCCATTTAATCTGCCCCCAAAGTTTGCTTCTTTGCTCATCATCTATCCATATTCTATCAGGCTCATTACCCCTTCTTGTATCAAAATCAACAGCCCTTTTGGTCATATCCTCCATATGGATAACAGTGCCAGCTCTGTGGTAAGAAGCGGTTTCGTATATATCTGTCATTATAAGGCAATCTACAGGACAAGCCTCTGTGCAAAGCCCACAATACATACAGTTTAACAGGTTCATATCAAATCTTATTACCTTCTTTTTACCGTCTTCAGTTTGGGTAGTCTGTATATTAAAAAGCTCTGGAACTGGACAGGCTTGCTGACACATATAACAGCCAACACATCTACTTTCCCCTTCCTGTATATCCATAAATCTCTCAAGGACTTTGAAGGAAGGAGGTTCTTTACCGTCCTTTACCCTGTGGGCGTGTGTCCCCCTAAACCTTATAGGTGGGGTTAACTTCTCAAAGGGATACGCCGTTGTGATAGTCTTTCTAAAAAAGTTTTTTATAGTAATCCCCATACCCTTTATAAAGTCTATAAAGAGTATCCTCTCCCTATTTGTAAGCTGTGGTCTTTCCACATACTTAACTTTTACAGCCATTTTTTAACCGAAGATTATTATCCATACTGCAACTATTAAAATGTTTGCCAATGCCAACGGCAACATAACCTTCCAAGCCATCTCTGTTATCTGGTCAACCCTGTATCTTGGTAGTGTCCAATGAACCCAAAGGAAAAACATAAACAGTAGGAATACTTTTATAAAGAACCAGAGGAACTCTGGAATTGGTAGCCAACCAAGTAGTGGTAGTGGTTGCCAACCGCCGAAAAAGAGTATTACTGTTATTGCACTTAACACAAATGTGGCTATATACCACTCTGCAAGTGGGAATAAACCGAATTTCATTCCTGTGTATTCTGTTACATAACCACCAACAAGCTCAGCCTCAGCTTCCTGAACATCAAAGGGTGTTCTACCTGTTTCTGCAAGGACACAGAAAACAACAACCACAAATGCAAGGATGTTAGGGATTATGAACCACATACCTTGCTGGGCTTCAACAATCTCCCTAAGGGAGAAAGAACCCGCCATCATTATAGGTCCTGCGAGGGCAAAGCCTAATGCAACCTCATAACCTATTAAAACAGCCGCTTTCCTTAATCCCCCTATCATTGGGTATTTTGAGTTAGAAGCCCAACCGGCAAATATAACACCGTATATTGAGATACTTCCAAATGCTAAAGCAAGGAGTAATCCTACATTAAGGTCTGATATGTAAGGCTGTATCTCTATACCAAATATTGTGAATGGCTCTCCAAATGGAACCACTGCAAGTATCATTATTGCAGGAACGAAAGCCATAAGGGAAGCAAGGTAGAAAAGAACTTTATCTACATTATCAGGAACAAGGTCTTCCTTTGTTAAAACCTTAAGGGCATCTGCAATAGGCTGTAGGAAACCGTGGGGTCCTACATGTAAAGGACCCGGTCTCTGTTGAACATGACCGGCAAATTTCCTTTCAAGTAAGGTGAGATAAGCCGCCCCAAGGAACATTCCCATAATAAAGATTAGTGATTTTATCGCCAGAAAAATAGCAGTTCCCAGTAAATCCATCCCAACCTCACCAGTTGTATTCTATTAACTGACCTTAAAAAAATCTTAACATATTAGATGGAAAAATCAAACACTGTTTGGCAAAAAGGTATATTACCTATCAGTTTCCCCAACTACAGGGTCTAAACTACCCAAAAGGACAACTGCATCTGCTACAGTTTTACCTTTTATCAGCTCTGTAAACACCTGTAAGTTGTAAAAAGCCCCAGACCTTATCCTTAGCCTGTAAGGTTTCCCTTCCCCTTTACTGTTTATATAAAATCCAAGCTCTCCCCTTGGGTTTTCCCCGGAAAGGTATATCTCACCTTCAGGTGCCTGCTCACCGTATATTCTAAGGTTAAAATCCTTAACCATAGCCTCTATAGAGTTAAAAACCTCCTCAAGTGTAGGAAGGACATACGGGTTTTCTGTGGATATATACTTATCATCTTTCATATCTTTTAGCTTGTTTACACACTGTTTTACTATTTCTACAGACTGTTTCATCTCTTCTATTCTAACCAGATACCTATCGTAGCAGTCCCCCACTTTACCTAAGGGTATCTCAAAATCCACTTTGTCGTAGGCATCTGTAGGCTGTATAGCCCTTATATCGTAAGGGACACCTGAAGCCCTTGCCACAACCCCAGTAAGTCCATAACTGTAAACATCTTCCTCTGTTATAACCCCTAAGTTTACATTCCTTTTTAGCCAAACCCTATTTTTAGTAAGTATTGTTTCATACTCTTTTAATTTTTCTGGAAAATCTTTTACAAAGTGGCTTATAACATCTAAAGCCCCTTCAGGTAAATCCTTTGCTACCCCACCAATCCTTATGTATGTTGAGTTTAGCCTTATACCTGCTATACCTTCTATAATGTCCATTATTTTTTCCCTTTCCCTGAAGGTATACAGGAATATTGTTAAAGCCCCAAGGTCAAGGGCGTATGTTCCCAGCCATAGTAGGTGTGAGTTTATCCTTTGTAGCTCACACATCATCGTCCTAATCCATTTTGCCTTTTCAGGTGGCTCTACACCAAGTAGCTTTTCAACTGTATTAACATAGGCAACCTGTGAACATAAGGCGGATATATAATCCATTCTGTCTGTGTAGGGAATAAACTGTGTATAGGTAATGTTTTCCGCTATCTTTTCCACTCCCCTGTGTAGCTGTCCAAGGATAATATCACACTCTTGAACCACTTCACCTTCCATATCAAATAAAAACCATATTGTTCCGTGTGTTCCCGGGTGGAGTGGTCCCCAGTTAAGGACTATCTGGTTTTTCTTCTTTATCCTTGCTTTTTCTGTCCTTTCTAAATCTTCCATTGACGGTAAAGGGGTGTGGTATGGGTCGTAATTGTGGGCTGGTGTCTCCCCTTCCTTCAGGTTAAGGGAAGGTAGATAGGTATCCTTATACCCTTCCAGTGGAAAATCCTTCCTTAGTGGGTGATACTGGTATCCCTCCCATAGAAACATTCTTACAAGGTTTTTATGCCCTTCAAAGCGGACACCGAACATATCCCACGCTTCCCTTTCTGACCACTTTGCACCTTTCCAGAGGTTTATAACAGACGGTAAGCTGTTATCTTCAGCCCAGCATTTTACAGCAACCCTTCTTTTTTTCTCCGGGTTAAACAGAAGGTATACCCCTTGGAACCTTGGTGTGTGTAATGGGTAATCTATACAGAAAAAATCTATAAACATTTTGTAGTTTAACTGTTCTTTAAGGTAGGTTAAAAGCTCTATTAGTTGTTTTTTGTTTATAAGGATAGAGGTAAAGTTATCCCCCCTTTCTTCCAGTATGTCAGGGAACTTACCTTTTATACTTTCTACTTCCCCTTGGCTAATCCATAGTTGCAAAATAATACCCCTTTAGTCTTTGTATAGGAAGGGGGAAAGCCCAAAAGAGGGCTTTTTTAAAAACCAAACGGTGATTTTGTTTTTATAGGTTGTGATGCTGTTGGCACTTCTTTTATAGGTATCTCCTCCCACACCTTACCTTCTTTTTTAGCCTTTATTTTTTTCTGTAGCTCAAGTATTCCCCATAGTAATGCCTGTGGTGTTGGAGGACAACCGGGGACATAAACATCAACAGGTATTATTCTGTCTACCCCCTGTAGTGTTGCGTATGTTGGGAATGGTCCCCCTGCAGATGCACAACCACCCATTGAGATAACCCATTTTGGGTCTGGCATCTGGTCGTATATCAGCTTTAACATTGGGGCTACTTTGTTTACCACTGTCCCCGCAACAATAAGAACATCAGACTGCCTTGGGGAACCTCTGAATATAATCCCAAGCCTGTCTGTATCAAACCTTGACGCGGCTGTATGCATCATCTCTATAGCACAACAGGCTAACCCTACAGACGCAGGCCAGAGGGAGTTCCTTCTCCCCCAGCTTAATACTTCTTCTACAGTTGTTAGAATTATTCCGTTGTTGTGCTTTATTGCCATTTTAACGCTCCTTTTTTCCAAGCATATATGTATCCAAGTATAAGTATAAACAGGAATATAAACATCTCAGTAAAGATAAATCCTGGGCTTATCTGGGCTATATCCCTGAAAATAGCCGCCCAAGGTAAAACGAACGCCGCTTCCAAATCAAACAGAACAAGGAGTAATCCAAGTAGGTAGTATTTCTGTTCAAGTGATAGGTGTGAGGTTTTGTCGTAAAGGGGAACTCCACACTCGTATGTATAACCTTCCATAGGGTCTTTTATTCTTGGGGCTATAAGTCTGTTTAGTAGAAGTAAACCGGCACCTAACCCTAACGCTGTTAAGCCGAACACTAAAAGGGCAAAATAACCAGTCATAACCCTCACCTCATCAAATAAAACGCTGTTTTAATAACAGGATAACTTATTATCTAAACAAAATCAAATACAGGAGTTGTTGGTTCTATAAAATAGGGTTGTGGAGTCTGGAATTTTTTCATCTTTTGTTTCTCCTGTCTTCTGTCAGGTTATCTAATATCTACAGTAGTTTAGCTAAATCTATTCTATTCTCTTTAAATCTACCTTCTTTTTTCCCATACATATTATTTTGTCTACTTTTTAAATACACTACTACAAGGGTAGAATTACTGCGAACTTTCCCTTAAAATAGAAAGGATATACTTGATTAATATAAAAGGGGGTTTAGATGCCGAAGCTGGTGCTTGTTAGACACGGTCAATCTGTATGGAACCTACAAAATAGATTTACAGGGTGGGTAGATGTTCCACTTTCAGAAAAAGGAAAAGAGGAGGCAAAAAAGGCTGGGGAA
>JAADEV010000008.1 GCA_013153295.1 Aquificota bacterium
GTGCAACCGGGGGTGTTATCCCTTGGATAAAAGTAAAGGATTATATACTTCCCCTGTGATAAAAGGTCGTCTAAACATATCTCCTTCTCTTTACCTTCAGGTGTAAGCCCTTTTAAACAGAAAGATACAGCTTTATCCCCTTCTTTCATACTGCCACCTCCTCTATTTTTACGAAAAAGTCCCGAGAATGCTCCTCCTTTAAAAGGAGATATGAAAGGGACTTGATATTTTTCTATCTAATTTTAACATTATTATTGTCTTCTATTGGAGACCTACCTCTGGACGGGTGGAAGTAAGGCCTGTGGAGTGGGTATTGTCCCACGATGAAGCAGGAAGCCCTGCATTTAAATGCGGGGAGGAAGCCACTTTGTTAGTCTTAATCTATAAAAAGCCTTATTCCTGCTACTCCATAAGCCCCAGTATCAAAAACAGATGGCATATTGTCTTCGTTTATACCTCCTAAAGCATAGACAGGAATATCTAACCTTTTAACAACCTCTTCAAGCTGTGATAAACCTTTAGGCTTCCCTTTGTTAGGAGTTTCAAATATAGGTGAAAAAGTAATATAGTCTGCTCCATCTTTCTGTGATTGGATAGCCTCTTCTAAAGAGTGGCAAGATTTCCCCACAATTAAATCTGGAAATCTTTCCTTTACAACACTAACAGGTAGTCCATTTGAGGGAAGATGAACCCCATCTGCACCACTTATAAATGCCACATCAACCCTGTCATTTATAATAAGGGTAGCCCCCCCGTATCTATCAAGTAATTCTCTCATTTTAATAGACAACTTTAGTAAATCCCCTGCGGATAAATCCTTCTCCCTTAACTGGAACATTCTTATCCCTTTATCTAACATTCTCTTTATCTGGGTTTCAAAATCGTACTTAAACTGTTTCCTATCTGTTATGGCGTAAAACTTTTTTAATTTTAAGTTCATCACTCACCTTTATCAAGGTAAACTATTAAACCAAAGGCAATAACTGCAAACAGCACCATCCCTATAATAATAGCTGGAAACCAAAAGCCTGTATCCATAACCTTTCCCCTCTCTAAATTGTGGTAATATTTAGAATTATACTCTTTTCCAAGGGGTAAAAAAATATGCTAAACAGTGAAGTTTTAGGGATTTTAGCCTGTCCAAAGTGTAAAGGGGATTTACTTTTTGTCAATAACTGTTTTGTGTGTGAAAGCTGTATGTTAAAGTTTGAGATAGTAGAAGGGATACCTAATTTTATAATAGATGAAGCGAAACCTATCTCCCAAGAGGAGTTAAAACAGCTAAAAGATGAAAGATAGTATACTTACCTTCCTTAAAGCTATCTCTTTAATAATTGTCCTTTTTCTCCCTGTTTATCTTATTACCCCTTCACAGGAAGACTTTACAGACACAGGTATAGTAAAGGTAGACCCTACGCAGTTTAAAGTGGAGATAGGGAAGGAAGGGGGAGTATTAAGGAAGGCTTTAGGTGGTGATGCAAAAACATTTAACCCTGTAATGGCACAGGAAACATCTTCCACCGCAGTTATAGGAGTTCTTTTTAACGGACTTACAAAAACAAATGTGAAAACCTTACTACCTGAACCTGACTTGGCGGAAAGATGGGAAAGGGACGAAACAGGAACAGTATGGCGTTTCTATCTAAGGAAAAATGTAAAATGGTTTGATGGAAAACCTGTTTTAGCTGATGATGTTGTTTTTACATACAACGATATATACTACAACCCTGAAATACCTTCCTCTGCAAAGGATATACTTACAGTTGAAGGGAAAAAATTTATAGTAAAAAAGATAGATGACCATACAGTAGAGTTTGTAATACCAAAGCCGTTTGCCCCTTTTCTACACGCTGTAGGACAGCCTATACTCCCTAAGCACGCACTTGAAAAAGCTGTTAAAGAAAAAAAGTTTACCTCCACTTGGTCTATTAACACCCCACCACAACAACTTATAGGCACAGGGGCTTACAAACTTAAGGAGTATGTGGTTGGGCAGTATGCCCTCTATGAGAGAAACCCTTACTACTGGGAAAAAGACCAAAAGGGGCAGAAAGTCCCTTACATACCTGTTATTAAAGCCCTTATTATAGGAGACCCTGATGTTAGACTGATAAAATTCCTCTCTAAGGAGATAGATTACTACGGAGTTAGACCTACAGACCTGCCGCAACTTTTAAAGGAAAAAAACAGGGATTTTACCATATACAACTTAGGGGCTACACCGTCTATCCTATTTGTGGTATTTAATCAAAACCCTAACGCCCCTATCCCTAAATACAAAATAAAATGGTTCCAAAACACAAAGTTTAGACAGGCTATTTCCTATGCAGTGGACAGGAAAGGTATTATAAATATAGCTTACAACGGACTTGCCTACCCTATATATACAGCTATCACCCCTGCAAACAGGAGACTTTTTGATGAGGATTACTACCCAAAGTATCCATTTAACCTAAAAAAGGCAAAGAAATTACTACTTGAAGCAGGTTTTAGGGAAGGGAAAGATGGTTACTTATACGACAAGGAAGGGCATAAACTACAGATAACTTTAATAACAAACTCTGGAAACAAAGAAAGGGAGATTATAGGGAATATACTAAAAGACGACCTTAGAAAAATAGGTATAGAGGTAAATTTTCAGGCTATAGATTTTAACAACCTTGTAAGTAGGCTGATGTCTAACTACGACTGGGAGGCGGTAATAATTGGTCTTACAGGGAGTATAGACCCGTATTTTGGTCAGAATGTATGGCTATCATCTGGACATCTCCATATGTGGTATCCAAACCAGAAAAAACCTGCTACAAAGTGGGAAGCGGAAGTGGACAGGTTATTCCAGTTAGCCGCTGTAGAGTTAGACCAGAAAAAGAGGGATATGCTTTATAAGAAAGCCTTCCGTATAATAGGTGAACAGCAACCTATGGTATTTATAACAGCCCCAGAGGAGCTGTTGGCGGTAAGGAAGAGATTAAAGAATGTTTTTCCTACCGTCTGGGGCTGGTATAAAAGCAACTATGTGTATATACAGGATTAGTTTTACTTTTTAACCTGCACTTTACTTGTATCAAGGGATAGTATTAACTCTACAATCTTTTTAGCTTCCTCTTCAGGTATAGACCTTTGTCTTGGCATATATATAGCCCTTGGTTTAACACCATACTTTTCAGGTCCAATCTTTTGCCACTTTGCAAAACTTGCACCTTTGATACTTTTCACAAGGTTTTCAACTGCATTTGGTTTACCTTGATACTCTTTAGCTATAATTCTAAAAGGAACAGAGTTTTTAGGCTGGTCTATATCGTGGCAGGTGGAACAACCGTATTTGTCAGCAATCTCCCTTATCTTTCTCTCAATTTCCTGCTGGTTATCACCTGCAGTAGCTGGAATTGATGTTAAAACAGATAGACCGATTAGCCCTGCTACTAATTTTTTCATAGTAATCCCTCCATTTCCTTGGATTTGATAAAAAGATAATAACTTGACAGGAAGTTTTCACTAACTAATATCAATCATTGATTAAAATCAAGACAGAGAACTACTCCTCAATAAATTGAGGAGCCTGCTCGCTTTGCAAGCTCGCCAACTTCTGAGAAGTTTCCTGCTTCATAGCTGGATGCCTCTTAGACTGGAGACTATTCTCCATTGCTCCCTCTCGGTCGCCAATTTGCTTTCGCAAAAGTCCGCCGACAGAGCCAGCTCCACAATCCCGAAGGGATTGAGCCTGCAACTTCTGTTGCAGAGCA
>JAADEV010000093.1 GCA_013153295.1 Aquificota bacterium
AACTTTTTACAATCACAGATAATCTGGGACGAAACTATGGCAGAAACAGTGGCAAACTACATCAAAAAAAATCCAGACAGGAAGGTTATAGTCCTTGCAGGTGGAGGGCATATAAGGTTCAGATATGGTATACCAAACAGGGTGGAAAGGAGAACAGGATTAAGGGGGCTTACAATCCTACTTGACGACCAGATGAGGAAGGGGATAGCAGACTACATAGTATACACAGCCCATATACAAGGGGAGCAGGAAAAAAGGTTAGGTGTGGTTGTAAGGGAAACAGGGAAAGGGCTACTAATAGAAAAGGTAGGCAAAGGAACTGTAGCAGAGAGAGGGGGCTTAAAGGAAGGGGATATTATCCTTTCCTTTGATGGTAAAAAAATAAAATCTGTATCAGACCTTAAGGTTCACCTGTTTTTCTCCGACAAAAAGGCAAACCTAAAGATACTTAGAAAAAACCAAACAAAGGATATACAGATAGAGTTTTAATGGAAAGGACAGGTTTACTAACCAGATACACAGTATTTAAAAAGGTAATCCCCCCAAAAAGTCCCCAGTATAAAGAGTTTGATTTTAAAAACCCTAAGCTGAAGCAGTTTCTACAGGAAAGGGGTATAAGGCTGTATTCCCATCAAGCAGACGGTATACAAAAGGCTATACAAGGTAAAAATATAGTCCTTACAACACCAACCGCCTCAGGTAAATCCTTCGTTTATATACTGTCTGTCCTTGAGAAGCTACACCACAACCCAGACACAAAAGCCCTTGTTGTCTTTCCATTAAAAGCGTTAGCCAGAGACCAGTATCTAAAGATAAAAGAGCTAATCTGGGAAACAGGAATAGAAGCCTCTGTAGATGTTTATGACGGGGACACACCACGGGAAGAAAGGCGTAGAATAAGGAAAAACCCGCCAACATTCCTTATAACAACCCCAGATATGTTAAACACAGGTATACTCCCATTCCATACAAACTGGGACAACTTTTTTGAAAATTTAGAGTTTGTAGTCCTTGATGAGATACACGCCTACAGAGGCGTCCTCGGTTCACATATAGCCAATATAATCAGACGACTAAAAAGGTTGTTAAACTTCTATAGAACGGGGAAAACCACATTTATAACAAACTCAGCAACAATACATAACCCATCACAGTTTGCCTCAAGGCTAATCGGTGAAGATGTGGAGGAGATAGCATACTCAGGGGCGCCTATGCCAGAAAGGGAGGTTCTAATATACCGTAATATGAAGATGACAGAAAAAGCCCAGCTTTTAGCCCAGTGTGTAAAGGAGGATATATCCACAATAGTTTTTGTGGACAGTAGAAAAGAGGCTGAGCTTATGGCTTTAAGGGTAAAAGATATTCTAAAGAAAGAGGGCAGGGAGGATTTAGCAGAAAAGGTAAGCCCCTACCGTTCAGGATACAAATCTGAAGAAAGACGGGAGATAGAGTTTAAGCTAAATACAAGGAATATAACAGTTGTTATATCAACCAGTGCTTTAGAAATGGGAATAGATATTGGAGAGCTGGAAGGGTGTATACTCCTCGGCTACCCGGGGACATTAGCCCAGCTTTGGCAAAGGTTCGGCAGGGCAGGTAGAAGGGACAAAAAATCCTACAACATTCTAATACCACGGAGGGACGCCCTTGACCAGTATTTTGTTAAAAACCCTGAGGAGCTTTTCCACAGACAGATGGAAGAACCTGTAATAAACCCTACAAACAGGTATATTCTGGAAAAACACCTACCTGTAATGGCATTTGAGATGCCAATAAGGATAGACGAGCTGTCTGAGGAGGAAAAGGAGGTAGCCAGAAAACTGTTTAAACAGAAGAAACTAAGGTTTCACAATAACAAACTGTATGCCTCAAAACAACCACCCTTTAGTATCCGTTCCGCAGGGGACAGCTTCCTTATCATAGACGAAACCACCAAGAAGGTTATAGGGGATATATCTGAGGCTATACTCCCACACGAGGCTTACCCCGGGGCTGTATACATTCACAACGGGGAGAAATTCCTTGTTGAAAGGGTAGACTGGACAACAAAAAGTGTGTATGTCAAAAGGACAGATGTTTTTTATATAACAGAGCCTCTAAAGGAAACATCTATAGATATTATTCAGATAACAGATGTTAGGGAGAAGGGGAGTATACAGCTTTTTAAAGGTAAAGTAAAAGTAAAAACAACAGTAATAGGATACTCTATAAGGGATTTTGAAAACGAGGAAAAGTTAGAAGACAGGCTGTTTGACCCAAACCAGATACTTGTAAGGGAGTTTGATACTGTAGCGTTCTGGTGGAGTATGCCCCAAAGCTGGGAGGAGGAGATAGTAGAAAGGACTGTAAAACACTCAACCAGAATTTTTTACAACTTTATAAAAGACAAAGCAAGGCTTTATTTTGGAGACTACCCTTATCTACAGCTAATATTTGACAGGCTAAACTCCTTTAGAAAAAGTAAAGATATTACAGAGATAATGCTTTTAACAAATGTTTTAAAAGGGTTTGAAGCAAAATTAGATAAAAGGGAAAAAAGCCAGTTTACAGACCTGCTAAAAAAAGTAAAAGATTTTAAAAACGCCTTTGCAGGGGCATTACACGGGGTAGAACACGCATTAATCGGTATATACCCCCTTTACGCAATGAACGACAGATGGGATATAGGGGGTCTTTCCACAACCTTTTCCGAGCATACAGGAAAGCCAACAATATACATCTATGATGGGTATGAGGGAGGTGTAGGATACTCTGAGGTAGGTTTTAATAGGCTGGAAGATATGATAAAAAGCACATACAACACAATAGCAAAGTGTAGCTGTGTGGCAGGCTGTCCCTCCTGTATATACTCTCCCAAATGTGGAAACTCAAACGATTATTTAGATAAGACAGCCGCCCAGCTACTATCCCACAAAATTATGAAAGAGTTATCCTAAACCAGTCTGTTCCTTTGGGCAGATGTTATAGATGTGGCTATACCAATATCCCTTGGAAACTCTGTTCCCCTATTAGTTGTTCTAATCTCTAACCTATCTGTTCCAAAGTAATCTTTTATTATCTCTATAGCCTTGTCTATATCAAACTCATTACAGGAGAATATATCTATAGAGAAGTAATTCTTTTCTGGGAAAGTATGTATACTAATGTGGCTTTCGGCAATGATAACAAAACCGGATATTCCCCAATCCTCTGGCTTGTCCCCACCGTCGTATCTAAATACATAAGGAGGCATTATCTTAGTCATATTAATCTCTTTAGGCAACATCTCAAGGAAATCTGTAATAGCCTCCACACTGGCGAGAACTTCGTAGTTTGCATCATAGCCGTCAACCATTAAATGTGGTCCAAATCCTATCAATCCTTAACTCCTCCTTACAATTAAAATTCAAACAAACCAATTCTATAATTTAAAACAAAACCCCAGATATATCAAGGTTTGTGTTTTGCAAGTGTATTATAGGATAATAATTAGACCAAAATCAGTGTTATGGAGTTCCAATGTCTAAAGCAGGTATTCTCTTTACCGTTCTAATTTTTTTAGCTGTTAGTGTTAAGGGTTTTTGTATGTCCTCAACCCTTGTAGAAAACCAGATTAACAGCATCAGGGTATCAACTGTAAGGGCTTTAAACACAACACTAGACGCAATAAAATCACTACAACAAAAAAGAATAATAAAAAAAGAAACAACGATGTTTTTA
>JAADEV010000121.1 GCA_013153295.1 Aquificota bacterium
GCCATTTTATACCGCTATCTTCCAAACTGTATACAGATACAAGGATTACATACTGTTAACTGTAGGGCTGTTAATGGTTCTGTCTGTTGCATTTTTACATAGATTTCTGGTGAAAGGTGTCCCTACCGAAGTTAAAAGGATACTATCAATAAAACTTGATGAGCTGAAGGATATAAAAAAGCTGTTTCCTTATGTTTACACAAACAAGCCACTACTTGAGGAGTATCTACAGTTTTTAGAGGACACCCTTTACAGGGGAAAGGTGGAAACAGAAGGGGTAATCCTAAAATCTATACAGATAGGGGAAAGACAGATAACCCCTGCACAGCTTTACAAAAGGTTTAAACAGCTAAGGGACGGGGTTATACACAGTTTACTTGCCCCACTCTCCAAAAGGAGAAGGATACAGACCAAAGTATACCTTTTCATACACGATAACTTTGGGGTTTTACTACTTGTTAGCCTTTTTACACTGGCAAGTGGCATACTCCACCTTTTTGCCCAGCTTTACCCAAAGGAAAAACCAATACTAATCGTTATAAACATACTGTTTTTTGTAGCCCTTTTAGTTGGGATAAAGCTGTTAAAGAAACCGATGATAAAGGTTAGAGATGGTTGAGTTTTTAGATAAAAACTTTTTATGGCTTATACCTTTAGCATTAATACCTGTCATACTGGCAAAGCGTAAAAGTGGGGAGCTGTTCGTTTACACAGTAGTGGCAGTATTAATAATACTCTCCCTTGCCCGCCCTATGGTTAACCAAGGTGAAAAGGTGTTTTACAAAAAGGACAGCCAAATAGGGATACTTATAGACCACTCCCTTTCTATGGCTGTAGATGATATAAAACCAAACAGACTGACAGTAGCAAAGGAAAAGGTGAAAAAGCTACTATCCCTGCTGAAGGGTGAGAGGGTTGTCCTTGTAGCCTTTTCAGACAAAGTAAGATTTATACAACCTGAGGAGTTGGACAGCCTACACCCAGAGGGGGGAACAAACCTTACAGAGGCTTTAAGCACAGTAAACTTTGTCCTGTCAGGGAAGGAAAGGATAGTAATCCTTGTGTCAGATGGTTCTGAAGATGAAGCGGAGAATATACAAAAGCTGATAAAAAGGGCAGGGCTGAAGTTTATATTCCTTGGGGTAGCCACAGAAGAAGGGGGGAAGGTTCCTAAATACGACGGTGTATCCAAACTGAACATAGAGCTTAAACAGTTTGCCCAGAGGGAAGGCTTTTTTATACCAGTTTCCAAAGATGACACAGATGTGGAAAGGATAGCTAAAATAGTGAAAGGTATAACAGAGGGGCTTTACAAAGAGGCTTTTAAAATGGAGATAAAACTGGATTTATCACCGTTTTTAGCACTAACAGGGCTAATCCTAATATTTGGTCTGTTTTTATACAGAAGGTTTACAATACCTATTGTGGTTGCCTTAGCCTTTATACAGCCTTCCTACGGTGGGGAAAAGTTAGGTATCCTTTACTACCACCTTGGTATGTATAAAAAATCTGCCACAGAGTTTTTACAGGAAAAAGACCCTAAAAACCTATACAACGGAGGGGTGGCACTTCTTAAAGCAGGGGAGATAAACAAAGCAGAAAAGGTCTTAAAATCAATCTCCACAACAGATATAAACCTATCTAAAAAGGTAAAATATACACTGGCTATTATACAGATAATAAAAAACAGATACAGGGAGGCTTACGCCACAGCTAAGGAGCTTATGGAGTTATTCCCACAGGACAAAAGGGTAAGGAAGTTGTATCAGTTTACAAATATGGTTGTTTCTATGGAAGATAAGCCAGAAAGGGAAAAAACAGTGGTAAAGCTACAGGAGAAGAAGAGACACAGTAGAAGCAACCCGTCCCCGATGGAGATAGGGGATAAAAACCCTTGGTAAGGAGAGGAAAGATGGAGCTTTTAGACAGAATAAAAAATGAGATGAAAAAGGCAATAATAGGGCAGGAGAGAATGATAGAAGCCCTTTTAATAGGGCTTATAACAGAAGGTCATATACTTATAGAAGGTATACCGGGGGTGGCAAAAACAACAGCAGTAAAAACCCTCGGTAGGATACTGAACCTTGATTTTAAAAGGATACAGTTTACCCCAGACCTGATACCCTCTGACATAATCGGTGGGGAGATTTATATATTTGAAAAGGACGAGTTTAGGATAAAAAAGGGGGCAGTGTTTACAAACCTACTACTGGCAGATGAGATAAACAGGGCGCCGGCTAAAGTCCAATCTGCACTACTTGAGGCTATGCAGGAAAGACAGATTACAATAGGGGACAAAACATTTCCACTTGAGCCACCGTTTTTAGTTATGGCTACACTAAACCCTATAGAAGAGGAAGGGGTTTACAACCTACCTGAAGCCCAGCTTGACAGATTTTTAATGAAAGTGGTTGTAGAATACCCTTCCCCAGAGGAGGAATACGAGATACTAAAGCTGGTAGCATCACAGGAAGGTATATGGGATAAAGGGGAGGTAGCCTACAGCCAACCACAACAGGTAGCCACAAAGGAGGATATACTCTCCCTAAAGGGAAAGCTAAAGGATATACATATGGACAAAGAGGTTGAACAGTATATAGTAAACCTTACAATGGCTACCAGACAGCCTGAAAAATACGGCATACCACCAAACTACATCAGACTGGGACTTAGTCCAAGGGCAACTATAAACCTTTACAAAGTGGCAAAGGCTGTAGCATTACTTGAAGGGAAGGATTATGTAAGCCCAGCCCATATACTAAAGTATGTTAAAGATGTGTTTAGACACAGGTTTATGGTATCCTTCCAAGCTGAGGCAGAGGGTATCACCACAGACCAGATAGTAGATATGATAGTGGAAAAGGTGCCAATGCCGTGATAGACAAATCCCGTTTAATAGCAATAAAAATAAGACAAAAAGTCTTATCCATACTTGAGGGAAGGCATAAAATCCTTAAGTTTGGGGAGGAAGACGACCTTAAAGGTATAAGGGAGTATACATACGGAGACCCTATAAAAAAAATTAGCTGGATTATATCAGCAAAATATAGAAAACCATTTGTAGTTGAAAGGGATTTACTAAAAAGCCAAAACATAATCATCTGTCTACTACTTGACCAAGAGTTTCTCTTTGGGAAAAAGTTAGACAAGTTGGCAGAGGTATACAGCCTTATAGCATTCTCAGGGCTATACCAAAAGGACAAGCTGTTTACATACATCTTTACAGATACACTGGAAAGGAGATTTAACCACAGGGGCGTCCTTACCACAGTGGAAGATGTGCTTAGGTATATATACTCTATGGAGCTAAAAAACAAAAGGCTAAACCCTGTTGAGATAGAGGGGGCAGTCCTGAGACATAAACCATCTTTAGTAATCCTTATAGGGGATTTCTTCTACAAACTGAACCTGTATAAACTGGCAACAAAACATAAAGTAGCAATCCTAAAAATCAGAGAAAAAGATGAAGAGAACCCAACCCCATACACAGGATACCAGCTAATCAGCTTTGACGAAAAAGAAAGGATACCTAACCTTGTAAAACCTATGGTTGTAAACTACAAAAAAAATCTGGAGGATATAGATACACATCTCAAAAAATTCACAACACTGAAAAAAATCCCAGTGGAAACAATCTACACCTACGAAGACCCTCTAATAAAACTAAAAAAGGTTTTTTCTTAAA
>JAADEV010000072.1 GCA_013153295.1 Aquificota bacterium
TACTAAATCGTTGTATTAAACACAGATAATAGTCTAAAATTTTTGTCAAAAGTGAGGAGGGATAGGGTATGTTTAAGAAAGTTTCTGTTTTACTATCAGCGTTAGCTTTATCATCTGCAGTTTACTCTGCCGCTTACAAAATCCCTGAACAGTCAACCCGTGCAATGGGAACAGCGGCGGCTTACTTCTCCAGTGCTGACAGTGCAGACGCCTCATACTACAACCCTGCAGGTATGGTATGGCTGGGTAATGATAACAATATTCTTATTGAAACAGGGGCAAAGTATATCTATCTACCAAGTATAAAGTTCTATGGGACTGTTGACCACCAACCTGCTGATGGAAAAACCAAAAAAGAATACTATGTAATCCCATACCTACACCTTGTATCCAAAAAAATTGGGGATAACCTTAGGTGGGGACTGAGTTTTGTTACACCGTTTGGACTGTCTAAAAGATGGGACGAAGACCCACAGGCAAGAAAAGCTAAAGAGTTTACACTTGGGATATACGAGCTTATAACATCTATTGCATACCAGCTTGATGATAAATTTTCCTTGGCAGGGGGTATTAGAATAGGATACTCCTCCGGTAAGGTTCACCTTTACAACCCGTTTTTATACGACCTTAAAATGAAAGGTTCCAGTTCCTTAACCCCTGCGTTCCTTGTATCAGCTTCATTAAAACCATCAGAAAACCTTAGAATATCCGCCTTATACCGTTCACATCTGGAATATAAAATAACAGGGCAGATGAAAGGGAACCTTGCAGGAACACCTGTAGATACATACGGGGAGGTAAAGGTTATAACACCGGCAGAGTTTAGGTTAGGTATAGCCTACAACCCACTTCCAACAACAGTTGTGGATATTACATACGAAAGAACATTCTGGGGTAAATACAAAACCCTTGATTTTAACTTTGAAGACCCAACTATAGAAGCATACTTTGGTAGACCTATACCCAAAGATTGGGTAGATACAAACACTGTAAGGGTTGGTGTTAGACATAAGATAACGCCTAAGATAACCTTAATGGGTGGTATTGCCTACGACGAAACCCCTATACCACAGAAAACACTTGGCTTTGAGCTACCAGATGGAAACGGTTGGATATACTCAATCGGTGGGCTTTGGGATATAACAAACAGAATGGAAGTTGGCTTTGCCTACCTGTATGTATTCAAATACGACAGATATGTTGGGGACAACGACAACGGTATAGACGGTAAGTTTAAGGATATGGAAGCCCATCTGTTTAACTTTTCTGTAGGTTATAAGTTTTAAAACAACCTAAGGAAGGGGTTTTGCTATGGCTTTAGCAACAGAAACACAACAGAAGACCAAGTATAAGTTTGATAACCTTTATCAGGTGCTTGAGAGGAACGCTGAAAAGTTTAAAAACAAACCTGCCCTTTTTGAGGACGACCTGAAAATCACCCATAAACAGCTAAAACAAGATGTGGACGCATTTGCAAGGTATCTGGAGCTTATAGGTGTAAAAAAGGGGGATAAAGTGTCCCTTTTAATGAAAAACTCAAAGGAGTTTATAATCGCCTTTTTCGCCATTGGAAAGTTAGGGGCTGTCCCTGTTCCAATAAACACATTTCTTAAAAAACACGAAATAGAGTATATACTTGACCACAGTGATACAAAGGTTCTTATAACCCAACCCCATTTTGAAAAGGAGCTAACAGAGGTTTTTGATAAAACAAAGGTGGAAAAAGTTATATGGCAAGGTGAGTATAACAAGTTAGATGAGAAAAACCTACCATTTGAAGAGGGTCTTACCATAGAGGACTACGAGCATATAAAACCACAGGCAAATTTAGACGATGTGGCGGTAATAATATACACATCAGGGACAACAGGTAGACCTAAGGGGGTTATGTTAACCTACAAAAACCTATTTTCCAACCTAATAAATATAGAAAAGATACTCCCCCTAAGCCACAAGGACAGGTTTATAACATACCTGCCTATGTTCCACACATTTACCCTTACAGCTACTATACTACTACCCCTTTACCTTGGGGCTTCAACGGTGATAATAAAATCTATAAGACCTTTCTCAAACATCTTTAAACAGGTTTTACTAAAAAGGGTTTCCATATTTATGGGCGTCCCTGAGGTATACAACGCCCTATCAAAGGCAAGATTACCCTGGTATTTTATGTGGTTTAATCGGCTTAGGGCTTTTATATCAGGGGCGGCACCACTTTCAGAAGCTACCATAAAACGGATGAACCAGAAGTTTCCAAAAGTCCCCTTACTTGAAGGATACGGACTTACAGAAGCCTCCCCAGTTGTATCTGTAAACAGACTGGAAAAACAGAAAATACTCTCTGTGGGACCACCTTTACCAGACTATCAGGTTAAGATTGTAGATGACGACCTTGTTGAGCTACCTGTAGGGGAGATTGGGGAGATAATAGTAAAAGGGGACAATGTGATGAAAGGCTACTACAAAAACCCTGAAGCCACAGAGGAAACAATAATAAACGGCTGGTTGTTAACAGGTGATATGGGCTATGTTGACGAGGAAGGATATATATACATAGTAGATAGGAAAAAAGACCTAATTATATCCAAAGGGATAAACATATACCCAAGGGAGATAGAAGAGGTTTTAACATCTCACCCAGAGATAGAAGAGGCGGCGGTTGTAGGTAAAAAGGACGAACACCACGGGGAGATACCTGTGGCATTTGTAAAACTGGTGGAAGGTTCAAACCTAACGGAAAAGGAGATAAGACAGTTTATTAAAGACAAACTTGCAAACTACAAAATACCGAAGAAATTTTACATAGTGGAAGACCTGCCAAGGAACGCCACAGGTAAGGTTCTAAAAAGGGTATTAAGGGACAAACTTAACAAAGGGGAATTTGATTAAACAATGGCAAAAGCCTACATAGACAGGATAAATGTTTACGGCTTTAAGTCATACGGGGATAGGCGGTTGTCTATCCCCCTTGGGGACGGGTTTGTAGCTATTGTAGGTCCCAACGGTTCTGGGAAAAGCAACATAGGGGACGCAATAGTCTTTGCCCTCGGATTAGCCACAGCCAAATCAATGAGGGCTTTAAAACTATCAGACCTTATATTTTCATCAAGGGGAAAATCAGCTGAGTATGCAGAGGTAGAGGTAATCTTCAAAAATGAGGGGGCATTCCCCCTTAACGATGAAGAGGTATCAATCTACAGAAAGGTTGAACACAGTGGAAAATCCACATACAAAATAAACGGACGCCCGGCTAAACAGTATGAGGTGGAAGAGCTACTATCATACGCAGGGATACCAAAACAGGGATACAACATAATCACACAGGGGGATATATTTAAATTTGTTAAAATGACCCCCTCAGAAAGGAGGGATTTACTTAGTGAGATAGCAGGAATAACCGAGTATGAAGAAAGGAAGGCAAAGGCATTAAAGGATTTACAAGAGACAGAAGAGAAAATATCCTCTGCAAAACTGGTTCTAAAAGAAGTAAAGGCAAACCTAAACAGACTTGAAGAGGAAAAGGAAAACGCCTTACTTGCCTCACAGCTGGAGGAAAAGATAGACCAGATACAAACCAAAATAAAAGGGGTAAAACTATACCACCTTTTAAAACAACAGGAAGAAGCCCTAAAATCTCTGGAAGAGATAGAGGA
>JAADEV010000042.1 GCA_013153295.1 Aquificota bacterium
TTACAACAATAGACAGGACTATTAGAAAAAGTAATACAGCTATTCTGTATCCCATTTTTTTAAACTGTATTAGGTCTTTCAAGATAGGTTTTTAGTATGTAAACAGCGGATAGGCTGTCTACCTTTTGTTTCCTTTTTGATTTTTTTGTTGTCTGTTTAAGGTGTTGGTTTGCTAAAGATGTTGTAAACCTTTCATCTATAAACTGTATAGGGATATTAGGTATATACTCCTGTAGTTTGTTTACAAACTTTCTAACCTTTTTTGCCTGTTCCCCTTCTTCCCCTTTCAGGGTAAGTGGCAATCCTACAACAACTGTGTCCACATCATACTCTTCTACAAGGGATTTTATTTTTTCAAAGGCTTCCTTTGTGTTCTGTATAGGTTCAAGGGGGGTTATTGATATACCAAAGGGGTCGCTTACAGCAACCCCAATTCTCTTATCTCCTATATCCAGTGCAATCTTTCTTTTTTTCATCTATGCAGGTTGGCAGTTTTCACACCTTGTTGTTATGCCCGCTATTTTGTAAACAGGGCAGAAACCTACAACCGCCGTAAGCAGAACGATTATCCCAGCGTATTTTGCAATTTCAAAAACTCCCCCCTTTTCAACCCCAAGCCAAACAAGTAAAGAACCTATTATTACCCTAACAACTGCGTCCCAAAATCCTATCATACTAATACCTCCTCTTCTGCTTTTACCACCTCATCTGGGTGGGCTATTCTTCCAAGGACAGCAGAGGCGGCGGCTACAGCAGGTCCAGCTAAGTAAACCTGACTTTTTGGGTGTCCCATTCTACCTGTAAAGTTTCTATTGGAGGTTGATACACAGACCTCGCCCTCTGCTAATATTCCCATATGCCCACCGAGGCAAGGTCCACAGGTAGATGTGCTTATTAAACACCCTGCCTCTGCCAATACATCTATAATACCTTCTTTAAGTGCCTGTTTGTATGTCCTGTCTGAGGCAGGTATTACAATACATCTAACATCAGGGTGGACTTTCTTCCCTTTAAGTATCTGGGCGGCTATTCTAAGGTCTGTAATTCTTCCGTTTGTGCAGGAACCGATAAACACCTGATTTATAGGTGTCCCTGCCACCTCACTTACAGGCTTTACATTTGAAGGTAGATTAGGTGCCGCCACAACAGGTTCTATCTTTGATGCATCAAACTCATACTCACAGCAGTATTTCGCATCTGGGTCTGCTTTTATCATTCTAAGTGGCTTATTTGTTTTGTCTTTAAGCCATTCTAACACCTTTTCATCAGCTTCCATTATTGCGTTTTTTCCACCTGCTTCTATAGCCATATTTGTGATTGTTAACCTTTCTTCCACAGGTAGGTCTTTTATAGCCTCCCCGTGGTATTCCATAGCCCTGTATAAAGCCCCATCAACGCCTATCTTTCCTATAACAGTTAAAACAAAATCCTTACCACCTACCCATTTCTGTCTTTTACCGTAAAAGGTAAACTTCATCGTTTCAGGGACTTTCAGCCAAGTTTCCCCTGTTGCAAATATGTATGCAATATCTGTTGAACCTACCCCTGTAGAAAATGCCCCTAAAGCCCCGTATGTGCAGGTATGACTATCAGCCCCCATTATCAAATCCCCTGGGGCTACAAATCCCTTTTCAGGGAGGATTGTATGCATTACCCCACTGTCCTGCCCTTCAAAGTAGTTTTTTATACCCATTTTTTTTGCAAACTCTCTGGATATTTTTATCTGCTGGGCAGAAAGTATATCCTTCGGTGGGAAGAAGTGGTCCATAACAAGGGCTATCTTTTCAGGGTCGTGGACTTTATTTATTCCATACTTTTCAAGCTGTTTTATAGCCAGCGGTGCTGTAATATCGTTGGCAATTGCCAAATCAACTTTAACTGTGATTAACTCCCCCGGTTCTACATAATCCCTGCCTGCGTGTTCAGCAAGTATCTTCTCAGTTAAGGTCATTCCCATTTATTCACTCCTCCTGACTTTTCGTTTAATCTTATAAGACTATAGAATAATACAGGAATTTTAACTACTGTATCAACTAACAGAATATATACTTTATATAATTTTTATAATTTGACTGCAATCAATGACTTTAGAGTAAAATAGGATTGATAATAAGTCTCAAAAAGGAGGTTTTAAGTATGGGAAGGGAAGAGATACAGGTTGAAGGGGCTACGGTGCCTGTTTACAAGTATCAGCAGGACGGTTTAACTTACTATGAGTTTGATACATCTGAGTTAGGACCTCCGGGACCTATGGTAAACGCTATGGCTGTTTTACCACTTCTTGATGCCCCTGATAAAAGGGTAGTTATGATTAACCACAAAAAACCTATGGGGCTTTTTGACAAAATAGGTGATAAATACGACTACACAGTTGAAGAGTTAGACGGAAAATATAAGATTACCTTTAAACTTAAAGAGTAATAAATGAGGGTTGTCGGTTCTTTAGCCACAAAACTTGCACCTCCCTTCAGTTTAGTCTTACACTACTTTGTGGCAGGGACAGTTGCCGTTATCCTTTCTGTCCTTTTCCTTTTTACTTTTAGGGACAGCCTTGGGCTACCTTTTAATGATTTCTCATACGCCTCCCTAATCCATATGTTCTTACTTGGTTTTGTTATGATGGTCATATTTGGGGCGTTGTATCAGCTAATACCTGTTGCCCTTGAGATACCGATTTTTTCCTTTAAGTTAGGGTATATACAGTTTTACCTTTACGCTTTAGGTATCGGGTTGTTTGTTTTCTCTATGTATAAGGCTGATTACTTTAGTTTGTTGCCTGTTGGGGCTTTTTTAGTCTATATCTCAATGGTTCTCTTTTTAATAAACTTTTTTGTATCTCTGTTAAAACTGGAAAGGCTTACTATAACAGCTAAATTTCTAATATCTGCAAGTGTCTCACTGTTTATAGGTATCTCCATAGGGCTGTTTTTAGCCTTTAACTTTGTATACAGCTTTTATGCAGGGGATATAATCCCATTTGTCTTTGCCCATATTATCTTCTCCCTGTTTGGCTTTGTTTTTATGGTTATTATGGGCGTTAGTATGGTTTTACTCCCTATGTTCACCCTCGCCCATAAGTTTGATGATAGATACATTAAACTTGGTTATATAGTTATGAATACGGCTGTTTTTGGGGGCGGTTTTGGTTTACTGCTGTTTAACAATGTATACACAAAGCTAATAGTATCTGTTCTTTTATTTGTTGGTTTGCTACTTTACTTACTACAGGTGTTGGAGATTTACAGAAAAAGACCAAGGAAAACCCCAGATATTGGTATAGATACTATGTTTTACAGCCATACATTTTTACTTGTATCTATAGTGTTTGGGTGGCTTACCTACTTAGACAGTAGGTTTTCTATACCCTTTGCTGTTTTACTGGTTTTCGGCTTCTTAGCTACCCTTATTTTTGGAACTTTATACAAAATAATACCTTTCTTAACTTGGTTTCACAGGTTTTCCGAGTTAGTTGGTAAGGTAAAGGTGCCTATG
>JAADEV010000125.1 GCA_013153295.1 Aquificota bacterium
CCCCCTTCATTTTCAGCTTAAGGTATGGTAAATTAACCTAAAAGCTGGAGGGAGAAGTCATTAAACTTGTTTTTAATAACTCAAAGCCTTTTACAATTGGGGCTGAGCTTGAGGTTCAACTTGTAAAAGCTGATGATTACCACCTCTTTGATGGGTCTGAAATAATCTTTAAAAACTTAGACAGCCGTTTTAAAAAGATAGTCCAGCCGGAAGTTTTAACATCTATGGTAGAGATTGTTTCCCCTGTGTGTGAAACACCAAATCAGGTTGTAAGCCACATCTGGGACGCCTTACACCATATAAGCCAAATAGGGAAAGACCACGGATTTAGAATAGGTATACTTGGGACACACCCCTTTGCAAGGAAAGAGGAAACACATATAACAGCAAAGGAGAGATACCTAAAACTACTGGAAGAGCTACAGATACTACTTAGACAGTTTCTAATATACGGTTTACATATACATATCGGCTTCCCTGACAAAGAGATGGCTGTTAAGGGATACAACAGTGCTATAAACTACCTACCTCTGTTTTTAGGGCTTTCCACCAGTTCACCGTTTTTTTACGGGGAACATACAGGACTTCACTCTTACAGGGTAAAGATATTTGAACAGCTACCAAGGGCAGGTATACCTGAGTATTTTGACAGCTACTCCCAGTTTGAAGAGTTATACACCCAACTATACCAAGGGGGTTTTATCCAGAGTATAAAGGATATATGGTGGGACGTTAGAATACACCCAGACCTTGGGACTGTTGAGCTAAGGGTGTGTGATGCAAACCCAGAGGTGGACAGGGTTGAGCTGATAATATCCCTGTTTTTAGGTATTGTGTTCAACGCCCAACAGGAGGAAACACCTAAGTTTTTTGAACAGGTGTTAAAACAGAACAAATGGAACGCTACCAGATACTCACTTGAAGGTAAGTTTTTAGACAGAGACGGGGTTGTAAGTATTAAAGAAAAGATACACCAGCTTATACATAAGTTTGACAAAAAAGGAATATGGACAGAGCTAAAGATACAGGACAGGATAACAGACTTACTACAGGTTTTAGACAGGAAGCCAGTTTCCCAAAAGATGGTGGATATATATATGGAAACTAAAGACCTACGGAATGTAGAGGAGATAGGTCTGGTAAAGTGAAAGGGGTTATTTCAGCAGGGGATAGGCTTACCGCCTTAGCAGGGGCAGAGATACTGAAAAAAGGGGGTAATGCCTTTGATTGTGCAGTAGCCTGTATACTCTCAGCCCCTTTAACAGAACCGGCATTAACCAGCTTAGGAGGTGGTGGCTTCCTACTATCTGTGGAAGGTGGGGAAAACCCCCTAATCTACGATTTCTTTGTTGACACCCCAGAGAAAAGGGAGGAAAACCCCCAGTTTTACCCTATTGATGTGGATTTTGGTTCAACTACCCAACGGTTCCATATAGGGGCAGGTTCGGTAGCTGTGCCGGGGATGGTAGCTGGGATTTACAGGGTTTATAAAGAAAAATGCACACTTCCCCTTGAGGAGTTAATAAAACCTGCATACAGATACGCCACAGAAGGTATATACCTATCAAAACTACAGGCAGAATTTATAAAACTACTACAACCTATCTTTACTGCCACCCCTGAAGCAAGGGAGATTTACGCCCCAGATGGAAGGTTGATAGACCATACAACCCTTTTTAAAAATACAGATTACGGAGAGTTTCTACAGCTTTTTGCAAAGGAAGGGGCTTGGGTATTTTATGAAGGGGAGATAGGGGATAGGATAGAGGAGTATTCTTTAAAAAACAAAGGTTTAATAAGGAAGGAAGACCTTAGAAGGTATCAGGTTGTAGAAAAAGAGCCTTTAAAAACAAACTTTAGGGATTATACAGTATACCTAACACCTGAGCCATCACTTGGGGGTTTGCTTATTGCCTTTACACTTGGTCTGTTGGAAAAGGTTGATTTAGGGGAGGTAGGTAGCTTAAAACACCTTTCAGCCTTAATAGAAGGTATGAACATCACAACCCTGTTTAGAAAGGAAAATGTGGATAACGGAAAGGTTAAAGGGGAGGATATTCCCTACTTTGTGAAAGAATACGCCCCACTTATGGAAAAAAGGCTAAACCTATGGGGTAATACAACACATATAGCTGTAATGGACAGTGAAGGGAATACAGTAAGTATTACCTCTACTAACGGGGAAGGTTCCGGCTGTGTTATCCCAGATACAGGGATAATGTTAAACAATATGCTTGGGGAGGAGGATTTAAACCCAAAGGGGTTCTTCCAATGGGAACCACATACAAGGCTATTTTCTATGATGTGTCCAACAGCTGTTTTTAAGGGGGATAGACTTATACTCTCCCTTGGAAGTGCAGGTAGCAATAGGATAAGAAGTGCAATACTACAGGTGATACTAAACAGGCTAATCTTTAATATGGGTTTACAGGAGGCTGTTGATTTTCCAAGGGTGCATTTTGAGAATGGAACTGTATACCTTGAGCCGGGGTTTGACAAAAGGGTGATACAGGAGATAGAAAAGCTGTTTAATCTGGTTCTTTTTAAAGAAAAAAGTATGTTTTTCGGTGGTGTTCAGGCTGTAGGTGAAAACTTCCAAGCAGGTGCAGACCCAAGGCGTGGCGGATACACACTTATTGTAGATTAAACATATATACTGATTTTGTTTTCATTCCCTTGCTGGCTGTCTTCCTGTTTTGCCAACTCCATCTTAGCCCTAATCTCAAGCATAGTTGCGGCGGCGGCAACATTCCTGTCCTGTGGTGAAGGGTCTGCAGGGGCTAAAGCGGCTTGTTTTATCTTTTGGGCTATCTGTATAGTTTCCTCTGGGTTTTTCCCCTGTTTTAACTTTATAGGAACTTCCCCACCTACAATATACATCTTACCATCGGGACCTTTAGCATACTTGTATCTAACAGCCCCAGCTAACTCACCACCTACAGTTTTATGGGCTAACTCGTGGGCTTTTACCTTCTGTTCAATTCTTTTTAACTGCTGGACAACCTGCTGTATCTTTATATCCTGTAGCTGGTTTTTAGACTGGCTTTGGAAATCCCCCTTATAAAAAGCCCCAACTCCACCAATACCTTCCACCATTACAGCCCCCTCTTAATCCTATTTTACCAAAAATGTTAAAATCTTCCCTACAAACTGTTCGGACACCCCAGAAACATAACAAAACATAACAAAATCTAACAAAATGTTTCTGAAAGTGTCCTTCGCCTATCTTTTGATAGGGAATTACTATCGGCTATGTCTCTTAAGACACTCGCCGAATACTTGCCAAAGAAATTAAACTTTATCGGTCTTGATAACTTATCTAACCAGTTTTGCAGTTTTATAAATCACATACTCTACATATTCTCCTCTAATATTTTTATTAAATCTGAAACTTTATAGCCATTTTTTTGTTGTGTTTTTCTTTGGATAAAGATAGACAAGATCCACAATATAACTCCCATAAAAGGGTCTATCCCTTCTTGTCCACATTTA
>JAADEV010000079.1 GCA_013153295.1 Aquificota bacterium
AAAGGGGAGATGACAGCGTTCTACTGTATGTGAAAAGGGGCAATACAGCAATATTTGTTGTCCTACCAATCGTAAAGGATAAAAGGTAGTAATGGAATTTCCCTTAGCCCTTACAGTTTGGGCTAGGGGCTTTTTTTTATATCTTCAACAGGGTTTTTTCCTCTTTTTTCTTGTTTATTGCGTTGTCTATAGCCTTTAGCACATCCATTTTTCTTTTTGATGAACACCAGTCTGGGGCTATAAGCTCCTCATCTGTTGCCTCACCTGTTAGCCTGTGGACGATTATATCCTCAGGAAGGTGTTCCAGTATATCTGCTACTATCTTTGCGTATTCTTCCATATCAAGGACTTCAAACTCGCCGTTTGCATACTGTTTAGCCATTACAGTGTGTTTTACCACATGTAGGGGGTGTATCTTTATACCGTCTATAGGTAAAGCCCCTATTAACTTTGCAGTTTCTATATAATCCTCATACTCATCACCGGGTAAGCCAACTATCATATGGGCACAGACCTTTATACCTGCCCTTCTTTTTGTTCTGAGGACGGCGTCCACAAACTCTGAGACGCCGTGTCCCCTGTTTATATTCCTTAATGTTTTTATGTTTGCAGTTTGTAGTCCATACTCTATCCAAATCTCAGGTTTTTTTACTGTGTAGGTGGCTATCAGGTCAAGGACTTCTTCAGGGACTACATCAGGTCTGGTTCCTATGGACATTCCTATTATCTGGGGATACTCCATAGCTTTGTCGTATATCTCCCTTAGCTTTTCCACAGGGGCGTATGTGTTTGAGAAAGCCTGAAAGTATGCTATGTATCCTTTTACATTTTTAAATCTCTTTGAGTAAAACTCCATTGATTTTTCTATCTGTGTTTCTACAGTCTGTCTGGTCATTGCGTAGGGGCTAAATGATGTGTTATTACAAAATGTGCAACCTCCAAAAGCTACATTTCCGTCCCTGTTAGGACAGGTAAAACCTGCGTCTATGGAGATTTTTTGTATCCTGCCTCCGTATTTCTCCTTTAGATACTGGTTAAACTTTATCATTGTTTTTACCTGCCTTTTTTGGCTATAAGATATGCTCAATTATCTTTTCTGTCATCTCTTTGGTGTTTACTTTCTTTGTTCCCGGAGACCATATATCCCCTGTTCTGTATCCTTCCTCTAACACTTTGTCAATGGCGTTTTCTATATCCCTTGCCGCCTCAGGCAGTTTACAGGTAAGGTCAAGCATCATAGCGGCTGATAGTATCATAGCTATAGGGTTTGCTATCCCCTGTCCTGCTATATCTGGGGCTGAACCGTGAACCGGCTCGTATAGGGCGTATCTTTCTCCGATAGAGGCAGATGGCAACATACCAAGTGAACCTGTTAAAGCCCCTGCTTCGTCAGAAAGTATATCACCAAACAGGTTTCCGGTAACGATAACATCAAAATCCCTTGGTCTTCTTACCAACTGCATAGCACAGTTGTCTATATACATATGTTCAAGCTCCACATCTTGGTAGTCTGCGTGGACTTTGTTAACAACTTCCCTCCAAACAGCTGAAACCTCAAGGACATTTGCCTTGTCCACACTGGTTAGTTTTTTCCTTCTACCCCTTGCTACCTCAAAGGCAAGCCTTGCTATCCTTTCTATCTCGTGTTCGTAGTAAATCATTGTGTTGTATCCGACCTTTTCCCCGTTTCTCTCCTCTATTCCCCTTGGCTCTCCGAAGTATATACCACCGGTAAGCTCCCTTATAACAAGTAGGTCTACACCTTTTATAAGGTTCTCTTTAAGGGGTGATGCGTCAAGTAATGGTGTGTAAGCCTTACCCGGTCTAAGGTTGGCAAATAAATCAAGCTCTTTTCTTATTCTAAGTAGTCCTTTTTCAGGTCTTTTGTCTGTTGGTAGGTTGTCCCACTTCTCCCCTCCAACTGCCCCAAGTAGAACTGCATCACTTTCCTTTGCTATCTTTAGGGTTTCCTCTGGTAAGGGGTCTCCTGTTTCGTCTATTGCAGAACCTCCTATTAAAGCCTCCTGAAACTGGAAGTTTATCCCGTATTTTTGGGATATGGCTTTTAATACTTCTATCGCCGCCTCCATAATTTCCTTTCCTATCCCATCACCGGCTAAAACTGCAATTTTACATTCCTTTTTCATCTGTTAATCCCTCCTTACGAAAATTTTAAACTTATATCAAGCCATCTGGCAGAGTGTATTAACGCCCCAGATGATATAAAATCAACCCCTGTTTCTGCATACTGTTTAATGTTATCAATGGTTATATTCCCAGACGCCTCAAGCTGTTTTTTGCCTTTTGTTATCTCCACAGCCCTTTGGACATCTTCCACACTGAAATTATCAAGCATTATAACATCTACATTTAGCTGTAAAGCCTCTTTTAACATATCTATAGAGGATACCTCAACCTCCAATTTTGCCATAGGTGAGATTTTTTGTCTTATATCCTCAACAGCCTGTTTTAATCCCCCTGCAAGGGCAATATGGTTGTCCTTTACCATAGCCATATCAAAAAGTCCAAACCTGTGGTTGTAAGCCCCTCCAACACGGACGGCATACTTTTCAAAAGCCCTTAAGCCGGGGGTGGTTTTTCTGGTATCAAGTAGCTTTGCCTTGGTATGTTTTATCCTGTTTACAAACCTTTTTGTGTTTGTGGCAATCCCGCTTAATCTCTGTAGTAGGTTTAGGGCTACCCTTTCCCCTTTTAGTATTGCTTTTCCCTTCCCTGTTATCTTTGCTATAACCTGTCCCTTTTGTATAACACTTCCGTCATCTAAATACTTTGTAAAGGTTAGTTGTGGGTCTATGGTTTTAAAAACCACCTCTGCTATATCTATACCTGCAAGTATGCCCTCTTCTTTGGCTATTATCTGGGCAGTTATCTCCCTGTCCACAGCAAGGTTGTCGGTGGTTATATCCTGATAGTAAATATCCTCAAGGAGAAACTCTTTTACCTTCTTTTCTATATACAGTCTGTCTAACATATCCACCTACTAAAACGGTCTAACTACTGCCATTATTACTATTACTATCATCAGGATTGTTGGCACTTCGTTGTAAAAGCGGAAAAACTTACCGGACATTTTACACTGGTCGTTTTCCAGCTTTTTTCTAATAATTGAGATATGGATAAAGTATAGGATAAGTAAAACAGCGGCGGTTAGCTTAAGGTGTATCCACCCACCGGTTTTAAATATATCTGGGTTCATCATTATTAATGCTAACCCTGAGATGATTGTAGCCCAAAATGAGGGGACACCTATAAATTTGTGTAGTTTCCTTTCCATAACTTTAATAACTTCTACAAACTCTTTTTTGTCCTTGTTTTCTGTGTGGTAAACAAAAAGCCTTGGTAGGTAAAACAGAACAGCCATCCAGCTTATAACAGATATAAGGTGAAAAGCCTTAACCCAAAGATACATCAAAACCTGCCTCCT
>JAADEV010000115.1 GCA_013153295.1 Aquificota bacterium
AGTAAAGCCTGTGGAGCTGGCTCTGTCGGCGGAATGTCCAATAATGGGCAGTCTACGAGGCATCCAGCTGTGAAGCAGGAAGCTCTCCAATTTATTGGAGAGTGGTTCACAATTAAGGCTGGCTAAAAGCCTTATACCACACAAATAACTATGGAGGTGAGGCAGATGAAGAAAGTAATGGTTGCCTTAGCTGTATCTGCTGTAGTATCTGTATCCGGTGCTATGGCAGCTGACGGTGGACAACTGTTCAAATCTAAAGGTTGTGCAGGTTGCCACAACCCTACAGTTGACACTGTTGGACCATCTCTGAAGAAAATAGCCCAAGCCTATAAAGGAAATGTAGAAGGGCTTGTAAAGTTCCTCAAAGGGGAAGGAAAGGCTATCGTTGACCCTGCTAGAGAGGGAATAATGAAGCCACAACTGAACTCCCTAAAAGGGCTGTCTGACGAGGAGCTTAAGGCTATCGCAGAATTTATGCTAAAACACTAACCACATTCGCCCCCTTTAGTCAGGGGGCTTAAATCCTTTAAATCCTTCCTCTCGTTTTAATCCCTTAAACCCCTATAAACCTATCTCCCTGTTAAACCCCTTATTTTATAACATCTTTTTGCAAATGATTTGCATTTGAATTTTTTGTGTGTGAAAATAATTGGAAATATAAACTTAGGAGGTTTTAGATGGCTATAAAAACAACCGCTTTCGGTTATCCAAAAATAGGGGCTAACAGGGAGCTGAAAAAGGCTGTTGAAAGCTACTGGAAGGGGGAAATATCAAGGGAGGAAATGCTTAAAAGGGCTGAAGAGGTTGACCTACAAAGAATGGAAAAGGTTGTAAACGCCAACCTTGATTATATCCCTTCAAACGATTTTTCACTTTACGATTTTGTCCTTGATATAACCACAATGGTAAACGCTATCCCCCAAAGGTTTCAAAATATAGAAGACAGCCTTGAGAGATACTTTGCAATGGCAAGGGGAACAAAGGACGCTATAGCCTGTGAGATGACAAAATGGTTTGATACCAACTACCACTATATTGTCCCTGAGCTTACAGGTGGCTTTAAACTGGTGAAAAACAGACCTTTACAGTCCTACAAATGGGCAAAGGAAAAGTTTGGGGTTGAAACTAAGCCAGTTCTTGTAGGAGCTTTTACATATATTGCTTTATCAAAGGTTTACGAAAGGCAGGAAGGTTCCCTCCTTATGAAGATGGTTAAAGCAGATGAAAGTGTAAAATTTAAACCACTTCTACTGGAGCTTGCCTCAGTATACAACCAGATGTTAAGGGAGCTACAGGCTGAAGGGGTTAAGGCTATACAGTTTGACGAGCCAGCCCTTGTCCTTGACCAAACAGATGAAAAGATAGACGCCTTAATAGAGGCTTACAAGGTAATAACAGATGGTATTACAGATATGGAGATATTTGTCCACACCTATTACGAAAGCCTTGATAACTTTGAAAAGGTTGTTAATGAACTACCTGTAAGTGGAATTGGACTTGATTTTGTTGTAAACAACGAAAACCTTGAAAACCTCAAAAAATACGGCTTTCCAAAGGATAAGAAACTACAGGCTGGAATTATATCAGGTAGAGACCCTTGGAAAACAGACTACAAAGAGGTTCTTTCCCTATTAGATGAAATAAAACAGTATGTAGATGAGGACAGGATTGTTGTTTCAAATGCGGCGCCACTTTTCCATTTACCTGTATCCCTTGAGCCTGAGAAGGGACACCTTGATGACAGGCTTATAGGATTACTATCCTTTGCAGATGAAAGATTACAGGAGATAAAAACATTAAAAGAGATAGTAAACAAAGGGAAAGAGATACCTACCCAAACCCTACAGGCTTTAAGGGACGAGTTTAAAGATGAAGCTGTCCAAAAGGCTGTTGAGGATATAGACAAACAGGAGATAAAAAGACCACACCCATTTAAAGAGAGATACAAAAAACAGATAGAGCAGATGGGCATACCAAGGTTCCCAACAACAACAATCGGTAGCTTCCCACAGACAAAGGAAGTCCGCCAGATGAGGGCAAAATTCAGAAGGGGTGAAATCTCAGCTGAAGAGTATGAAAACTTTATAAAAGAACAGATAAAGAAAGCAGTGGAGATACAGGAAGAGTTAGGGCTTGATGTTCTGGTTCACGGTGAGTTTGAAAGGACAGATATGGTTGAGTTCTTCGGGGAGAAGATGGAAGGGTTTGCCTTTACAAAAAACGGCTGGGTTCAGTCCTACGGAACAAGATGTGTAAGACCGCCGATAATATATGGAGATGTTTCCAGACCGGCACCGATGACAGTAAAAGAGATTGTATACGCCCAGAGCTTAACAAAAAAACCTATGAAAGGAATGCTTACAGGACCGGTAACAATACTAAACTGGTCTTTCTACAGAAAGGATATTCCAAAGAAGGAGATAGCATACCAGATAGCCCTTGCCCTCAGGGACGAGGTATTAGACCTTGAGAAAGAAGGTATAAAGGTTATCCAGATAGATGAACCTGCATTTAGGGAAGGGCTACCACTTAAAAAGAGAAAACAGGAAGACTACCTAAAGTGGGCGGTAAAATCTTTCAGGCTTACAAACAACACTGTTAAAGAAACAACACAGATACACACCCATATGTGCTACTCTGAGTTTAACGAGATTATAGAGTGGATTTACCAGATGGACGCAGATGTTATATCCATAGAGGCATCAAGGTCTAAAGGTGAGATTATAGAAGCCTTTGAAAAGTTTAACTACGACCACGGAATAGGTGTTGGAATTTACGATATACACTCCCCAAGGATACCAAAGGTGGAAGAGATGCTTGAAATTGCAGAAAGGACAGTGCAGGTTATAGATAAAAACCTTATCTGGATTAACCCTGACTGTGGATTAAAAACAAGAAGGTGGGAGGAGGTTATACCTGCCCTAAAGAATATGGTTGAGGTGGCTAAAATACTTAGGGAAAAATACGGAGCAGAATACGACTGGTAAATAAAAAAGCCCCCTTTACGGGGGCTGATTTTTTTTTATTTTAGAACATAGCAGGTGGTCTACCTTTAGATGTTATTAACCTTTCTACAGGTTCACCCCCTAAGATATGTTTCTCAACAATCTCTGGAACATCTTCAGGCTTTACATTCCCATACCATATGGCATCAGGGTAAACAACAACAGTAGGACCTACCATACACGGACCTAAACAACCTGTAGGTGTTACAGCCATTTTATCAAACAGGTTTTTCATCATAAGTTCTTCCTGAAACTTTTGAAAGATAGCATCAGAGCCTTTGTCTCCACAGGAAGGCATACCCGGTGGTTTTCTCTGTAAACATACGAAAACGTGTTTAAAGTCTGCTGACATCTACTAAACCTCCTAACATAAGTTTTTACAAAAATTTAACCAAACACCAAAACACAAAAAATGATTTAGATTAGGAT